>NZ_JACJON010000077.1 GCF_014695585.1 Microcoleus sp. FACHB-831
CGTTCATCGCGGCTGGAATCTCTTTTGTGAAGGAAAATGTCTCTTTTTATACAAAAATAGCCTTTTTATCTCCGTAATTTCCGATTGTGACAGTTGTGGGTGCGGAATGTGGGTTATAGATACTTGAGTTCTAAATTTTCCTTCTTCCCAGCCTTTAGCACCAACTTTTAGAATTTGACACTTTATACCTTCACTAGAAGAGTTCCATATAATTTCACCAGAACTTAGATATACTCCGCCAATTGATAGCGCCTTAAAAATATCTGTAATTGTTTGGTTGTTTTGACCCCAATTAAATTTGTTGCGCCACTCTTCCTGAACTAATTCTTTGAATCTACCTACTAAAAACGTAGATTGATTGAATAACAAGACATCATCATCACAGTCGAGGGGGTAGAATTTATTATCCATATCAATGCAACTCACTAATTTAATTTTATCTAGTTTATCAAATAAGAAGTAGGGTGGGCAGTGCCTACATTTTTTACGATGCTGTTGATCGCCATCATAAAATTAGCTTGGTATTACAAACCTGTGAATGCGATCGCTACCCCATACCAAAATGCATATTGGGTTTTTGGTGGGCAATATCGAGCTATAAATCTAACTATTTCGCTTTAGCCAAATTCCCCTAACTCCAGCGGCTTTGGCTCCCTCATAATCTTCTTTATAGCTGTCGCCAATATGCCATGCTTCTGTTGGTTCGCAGCTATGTTTCTGCAATGCCGCCGCGAAAATTTGCGGATCTGGTTTTGCCGCTCCAACTTCGGAACAAATTGTTACTGAAGTGAAAAACTCAGCTAAATCTAAAGCCTTCAAAACAGAGTAAATACGCGAATCGAAATTAGAAACTACACCCAACTGAATACCGCGACTTTGCCAATTTTCCAGAGCCATTAGGACATCAGGATAAACAAACCAAGGTTCGGCTGTGGCAAAGTGGGCGTAAAGTTCCTCAAAAAAAGCATAAAAGTCTGAAAATTGGTTCAGGACGCCTGCCTGATGAAACGTGCGAAGTGCGATTGTTTGCCACCACTCAAATTCGCAATCGGGTATTTCTTCTGGTGTCGAGCCTGGAAATACCAACGGTTCCGACGCTGCGAAAGCTTGGTAGAATGCTTTATCTAAGGTGTCAGATGAAGCTGAGACGCCAAACCGAGCAGCGATCGCCCCATAAACTTCACCCACATTACCCCTGACGCCAAACAGCGTGCCGACAGCATCGGCAAAAATTACTTTGGGTTGCTTCACCCTATCTTCGCGTTCCATCTTGTTACCACAAACCCAATCAGACCGCCCATCATATTAATCATCATGTCATAAATGGTATCCCAGTAGAAAGCTGCGAAGTTTTTGCTATTGCCCATACGCAACCCATACTCTAAAAATTCATTTAAATTACCCAGAATACAAACTAAACCAACTACGAAAATCATGCTTTGCCACCATTTGAGGTTTTGCCAGATATCCGTATAGGTTGGTAAAAATAATATAGTGACAGCGATCGCCCATGAAAAATGCTCTAGCCGATTTAGCCAAAACCAAGAATAAGGAATGACATTTCTCACAATCATCCATTTTATCCCCGTTTCAACTACAGGGTAGAGCAATACTGTAGCTAGATAAAGTTTATGTTCTTTTTCTGATAACTTTGTTTCTAGTCCTGTAAATCTAAAAATAAAAAATAAACCAAACCAAACAGATACCATCACCACCCAACTAGAAAAAATGGTGAAGGAAAACAATATCAAAACTGTGGCAAAGAAACTCCAAAACCAATTTGATTTAAGAACTTTATCCATTTTTTCGAGTTAGCAAGAGGCAGCAGCCCTTTAAAATGCGTTCCCAGGCTACAGCCTGGGAACGAGTAAATAATATTCAGTCAGCGGTTTGCCTTAAACCTAATTGGAGAGCAGATCCAACAACGGTTTGGCAATCCAATTAAATCCAACTTTTAGCTGGTGGTTGAGCGTCGGCATGCGATACAGATAAGCCAGACGACGCGCAAGGTAGGCCATCTGACCATCAAGCTTCAATCCCATTCCCAAGCCTGTGAGTGTTGCATTATCAGTCCCTAACGTCATCATCTCCCCTAGAGGCTGGTAGCGGAAAGGCAACAAAGGACGGTCTGTGAGCGATGCCCAGATATTCCACGCAGTATAATCGGACTGCTGAAAAGCCGTCTGTGCGGTGTTGGGTACGAGTTGCCCATCCGCATCAAGGCAATCAGCCAAGTCGCCTAGAGCAAAGATTTCTGGATGGTCAACCGCTTGCAGCGTAGTTGTAGTGGTGAGTTGACCGCGTTGATTGTGCTTGAGGGGAAGCTCGCTTACTTGGCTTGCGACTCGCGTTCCAACGGTCCACACTAGCAAATCGACGGGGATGGAGTCTACTTGTCCTTTGTACAAAAGCGAGATTCCGTCTGGCGAAATTGACTCAATTGTTGTGTCTAAATCGATCCAGACACCCCGCGCTTCCAAGGCTTTGCGGGCGCTTTCGCGGTTAAAGTCGGTCGATGTGCGGAGAATCATATCGCTTTGTTCAATTAAGCGCAGTCTTCCTCGTTCTCCCAAACGCTCTGCCAGTTTGCAAGCTAGCTCAACTCCACAGTAACCAGCTCCGGCGATCGCCACTCTAATTTTATCGGCGTTTGACTCTTCCAAAATTCGTAGCTTTTCTTCTAGGCGATAGGCGTCGGTGAGGCTGCGGAAAGTGTACGCATACTGCGCCGCCCCTTGCACCATATCCAGGGGCGTCTCTCCACCCAGCGCCAGCACCAAGCGGTCATAAGGTATTTCTGGGCCATCCTGCAACTGCACCCGTCGTTCGTCTATATCAATTCCAGACACAACGCCTTGACAGAAGCGCACGCCCGTATTGGCTAAAATTTCTGGAAATGGAGGGGCAATTTCCCACGTTTCCAGCTCGCCAGTGAGGAGTTCGTATAGTAGGGGGGTGAATACAAAGCGATCGCTGCGATCGACCAGAACAATTTCGGGTTTTTCTGGCTTTTCCCAAGGTAACTGGCTCAAACGTAGAGCAGTGTAGAGACCGCCAAAGCCTCCACCGAGAATACAAATGCGTGCAGGTTGCTGGGTCATAGTTCAAGGGGTGGGCGATTCTAGCTGGGCAACTTCCTTCAGTCTACTGATTTTGCCCGTTCTATAGCCATCAGCCAGCTATCGCGATATTTTCCCTCGTGGAGTTCATGTGAGGGCAGTAGTTTAACTTTCATAAAGCCGCATTTTTCGTAGCAGCGGATGGCGCGGGTGTTCCACGTTTCCGGGTCTATGACAACTTTAACAGCTTGCAGCTCTTCAAACAGATAGGTTAAAAAAGTGGAAAGCACTTGCGTGCCGATACCCTGATTCCAATAGTTTGTCTCGCCAATGAACAAGTCGATGGCATAGGTATCAACTGTTTCTCCAAGGCCATATGTCTGCCTCTCTTCGGATGATAGGTCTGTTAGCGAACAATACTGTAAATAACCGATGTTGACATTTTTATATGAAACAATGCAGGGTTTTACTGGGTCTTCCCCCCGCGCTAGGGGTTGATATTCTTCTATAAGTTTTTCTAACGGGTAAGGATTGTCTCTTCCCCCATAAAATTCCAATACTTTTTCATCAGTTAGCCATTTTTCCATTAACTGATAATTTTGCAAATCGTCTTGCATAAGACGAATGGTAATTGTGTCGTTTTGAACAAGATAGGAGGTGCGATCGCTCATAATTTTCAACCAGGTGCAGATGGTAAATATGCTATGTCCTCAACCAGATTTATCGCTTTATTTTAACAACCCCGCCCAAAGCAAAGCTAATATGGCTATGTTAGCGATACTAATAAAAATGCCAGCGCGATCGTAGAAAAACATTAAAATGATAATCTTACCTGAGAAAACTGCCCTAACTTCTTTAGGTTACGAACTTGATTGCAGTTCCGATGCTTTTGGCGCGTTAACCGATTCCTCAGATTTACTCAACGAACCGGATAAACTGCGCTTGCGAATGCAAGAGGAAGGCTACCTATATCTCCGCGCACTTATAAATCCCGAAGAAGTTTGGCGATCGCGCCAGGAAATTGCCGAATTATTAGCCGCTGATGGTTGTTTAGAACCTGGTTTTCCCCTTTTAGATTGCGTGGCAAAACCAGGCTTAAAAATGAGTTTTCGTCCCGATTTAGCAACTGAAAGTCAGGCGCTGAAAAACCTGCTTTATACTGGCAGAATGATGGAATTTTATCAAAAATTTTTAGGCGGAAACGTCCGAAATTTTGATTTTACTTGGCTGAGAGCAGTCGCACCTGGAATAGGGACTTATCCTCATTGCGATATCGTCTACATGGGACGGGGAACCCACGAACTTTATACGACTTGGACGCCTCTAGGAGATGTTTCTCTAGAGATGGGAGGACTGATGATTTTGGAAAATTCCCATCGTCTAGAAAGTATTAAAAACGGCTATGGGCGCAAAGATGTTGATAGCTATTGTGCAAATCATAATACTGCACAATTGTACGCAAGGGGTGAAAAATGGTGGAATGGAGCGTTATCAAAAAATCCAGTTTCCTTACGCAAAAAATACGGAGGACGCTGGCTAACTACCAATTTTAAAGCTGGAGATGTTTTGATATTTGGGATGTTTACAATTCATGGGAGTTTAGATAATCACTCGGAACAAATTCGCCTTTCTTCAGATAGCCGCTATCAACTTTCATCGCAACCAATCGATGAAAGGTGGGTGGGTGTAAATCCTATTGCCCACTCTTCAGCAGGTAAGCGGGGGCGTATATGTTAAAGAGTGTTATTGTGGTGATTCTTCTTCAGGTCGAAAACAGGCGATCGCTTCAATTTTACCCACAATATTACTATTAAATTCAGGCAAGTCTTCCGCTGGTATCCAATACTCTTGGTGTGAGGAACTCCCCACAGTTTGTACTTCGTATTTATCCAGAAATTCGTTTTTTACACTAAAGCGGGTGACATAACCAACATAGTCGGAGGCTTTGTCTTTCGTGTTCCAATCCCTAGCGATTTGCACTGCATACTCTTCGGTGATTACGGGATAAAAAATTGGTTGGTAGGGAAGCCGAGGCGGAAAGGCAGTATAGCCGCTTTCTATTATTAAATCGAGTTCTTTTTGACCTACGGGACGAAATAAAACTGTAGTATCGTTCATGTTGAATTGACTTTTTTAGCAAAACTACCAAGTGACGCGACCGCGCAATTTTTCCAGCAAACTTGGCCCCACTCCAGGCACTTTATCGAGGTCTGCTAAAGAAGTAAAAGGTTTCTGCTGACGCGCTTGAATAATCTGTTTTGCTAACTTTGGCCCCACCCCCGGCAATGCTTCTAATTCTTGTTGGCTTGCAGTGTTGAGATTGACTTTCTGAATAATATCATTTTCAGTTAATCCCGGTGTACTTACATTAGTTGGAGAGGGGCTAGGCGCTGTTGTAGAAGTCGCACACTGCTTCTGCTGCGCCTCAATCTTTTTCTTAACAACATCTGGTAATCCTAGCTGAGCATTACCATAAAGTCGGGTAAATTCGCGCTCAAAATGCTCGGCTACAGTTTTATTCTTAATTACCAAAACTGTCTCATCATTCCCGTTGTTGGCAGCCACTGACCAATTGTGCGAACCAGTAATAACAGTTTGTCCATCTATAACACCAAATTTGTGATGCAATAAATCGCCTTTTGGTAACTGGGGTATGCCAACAGTTGTAATTGGCTGTTGCCAAGTACGGTTGTTAGGTTCGTATTTGCATTTATTACTCAGCGCAACCCCCATCATATCTAAGGCTTCGCTATAATTTCTAAAGGCAAAATCTGGCTCGATTAAAGCTCGTATCTGCACGCCGCCTTGATTTTCGGTTTCCAAAATATTAGCCAAACGTTGCTCTGAGAATACAAACAATGCCATATCAACAGATTGGTTGGCTGCGTTCAATGTTTTACCAATCAAGCCGTTAGCACTCTCGCTCCAAGGTTGCGCTGTAGATGTGGGGGAAAACTGCACGGTTATTGTTGTATTGCCAACAGTGACTTGCTGCACTGGTCGATATGGTTTTTTTACTCCAAATTTACTATCTGGCTTGCCTCCTGGCCCATCACCCCACATTAAGTTAAATTCTTGGGTGAACATATCTGCTAATTCGGAATTGTCAATTTTTAGCAGGTTGTTGGCATTACCTAAACTGCTGGGAGAGGCAAAATCTCCGTGAATGTCCGATGTGGTGAAATTGGCTGAAGTAACGATCAGGTTGCGATTATCGACAACAACAAATTTGTGATGCATCAAGTCGCTGCCTTTGGAACCGTCAGCGCTATCGTCAATTATGGGGATAGCGGCATTTCGCAGCATTGCCAAGGCATCACCTTGGTTAATTTCATCGGGGCTGAGTTGATTATCGCCGTTGCTGTCAGCTAACTTATAAACTTCTTTGTATCGCGCTTGCTCTCTTTGCGGCAGTTTCGCCACTTCAACTGTTGTAAAACTACTAATGGGGCGAATATAAGTATTTTCCAAAATAACCCGCACCTTGACGCCAGCTTTCTTGCGCTCAACTAGCGCCTTGGCAATCTTCGGTAAGCGCAACTCTTGAACTGCCACATCTACTGTAGATTTGGCATTCGCGATCGCATCCACAAGAAGTTGCTCTAAGTCATCTCCCGGTCGTTTTTGCCGACGATATGGCTCTACATAGTCGGCAGACTGCGAGTGATTGAAGTATACCTGCACCAAAGAATCTTGAGGCAGAGGAGTAGGACGCAGGCTCTTTGGCTCGGCAGATTTACAAGCCAGAAGAGTCAGAGACAACAGCAAAGCGTAACCAAGCCGCTGGTGAGTTGGGGAAAGCAGATGCATTGGTAGTTAAATCAAACAAGTTGCGTAGCTTTATACAGTCATTTTCCACCCTAAGACAGAGGGCTGATGACTGAATTCCCAACAAACCCCTCTTGAAGTACCATAAACAGCAAACCAATAAAGTTTGTATCTTCGCCAAACGGGTCGATATGAGAAGTATGAGCAGGGTAGCACTAGCGTGGAGGTGGTGGTCTGAAACCACCCCATGATTTTATGTCAAGAAGAAGAAAAATTTTTCAGTGCGGTCACAAGGGCTATGGTCAAAAGTGCCATCGTTGCGCCGAAGAAGACGCAGAAAGGGAGCAAAAAAGGCAGCAAAAAAGAGAGTGGGATGCTAAGTTTGCCTACGATCCCATAGATTTGAGAGCCTTACCCCCTCATGTAGTGTTAAAGGCTCGCCTAATAATTTCTTCCTTGGAGGAGCAAAGGGATTACAGACAATTTGGTGGAAAGCGACTCCGCCATAACCGCTTCATCGTCAGTATCCCCATCACGCGAGACTACCGGATGATTTGCCGGGACTGCGGTAATATTCTGATTCCTGAAGCAGTGTTGTCCCACGAAGATTACAACGTCCGCAAACCAGGCGGATAGGCGGGGATTTAGCAGCTAGTAGTTAGTTGTTAGACTTTGAGGGCTATATGCTGAAATTGGATACAGCCCGTCGATAAGCAACTATGCAAATTTATTTAGACTATAGCGCTACAACACCGCCGCGATCGGAAGCGATCGCAGCTATGCAAGCATCACTCACGCAAACCTGGGGGAATCCTTCGAGCTTACACGAGTGGGGACAACGGGCGGCAACGGTTCTGGAATTAGCCAGAATTCAGGTAGCTGGGCTAATTAACGCTCCGGCAGAGTCTATAATTTTCACGAGTGGCGGCACGGAGGCGGACAACTTGGCGATTATGGGTGTCGCCCGATGTTACAGTACGCCGCAGCACGTCATTATTTCCAGTATCGAGCATTCAGCGATCGCAGAAACAGCACGGTTGCTGGAGTTGTGGGGATGGGAAGTAACTCGCTTGCCCGTAGATGTCAAAGGACGGGTTAATCCCAGTGACTTAGAAGCAGCGTTGCAACCCAACACGGTTCTGGTTTCTATTATTTACGGTCAAAGTGAAGTTGGTACGCTGCAACCGATTGAGGAACTGGGAAATATTGCCCGTTCTCATGGTGTGTTGTTCCACACCGATGCAGTTCAAGTTGCAGGGCGCTTGCCTATAGATGTGCAGCATTTGCCCGTCGATATGCTATCGCTTTCCAGCCACAAAATTTATGGCCCTGCGGGTGCTGGGGCATTGTACGTGCGTCCGGGTGTGGAGTTAGTCCCTTTGTTGTGCGGGGGGGGACAAGAAATGCGATCGCGTTCTGGTACGCAAGCTGTACCAATTATTGCTGGTTTTGGTGTCGCTGCTGAGTTGGCGGCGCAAGAAATGCCAACAGAAACACCGAGATTAATTCGGTTGCGAGAACAGTTGTTCGATGCCTTAGCTGACACGCCAAGTTTAATTCCAACAGGCGATCGCTACCATCGCTTACCCCACCACGTCAGTTTCTATGTGCAACACGCCGATGGTGAAAAAATCAGCGGCAAAACTCTAGTGCGACAGTTGAATTTAGCAGGAATTGCTATTAGTGCTGGTGCAGCTTGCAACAGCGGCAAACTTAACCCAAGTCCTATACTGCTAGCGATGGGATTCAGCGACTCTGCTGCTAAAACAGGAATTCGCCTTACTTTGGGACGAGACACGACTGAAGCTGATGTAGACTGGGCTGCGATGGTTTTGAAGCAAATTTTGCGAAGATTAATGCCAGAATTAGTCTTAGCGAGACGTTAAATCAACCCTGTTAGGTAACACTCCTAGATTCGAGATTAGCTATGGCATTTACAGTCGAACAGCCGTCCAATTCCTACTTGCATGTTGAAGGAGATATTCCACTCGATATAACTCAAGGAACGTTTGTTTCTGTTACTAGAAAGACTCCCCTTAAAATTTACTCGCTTGGTTTTCAACCCGCCAAGACAATCCCAGAAATTCCTCGCTGGTTTTTGCAGAAGTATGCCAATTCGCCGTTTACTGTACTAGAGCCATTCGCTGGCTCTGGCACTACGATAATTGAAGCTCTGAAACATGGCTCGTCAATCTATTGGCTAGACTATCACCCCCTTAGCCGCCTAATTTGTGGCGTCAAAACCACTGATTTTTCACCCCTAGAAGTTCTAGAGGAAACATCAAAAATTATTGTCGGGGTCAAGGATCATGTCTTAGCACCAGAAACGGTAAACTTTGCCAATAAAGATTTCTGGTTTCAAAAGCCAGTGCAAGAGGGGCTTGAAATCCTCAAAGCTCATATTGTTAAAGCTAGAGAAAGCACTCAGCCCTTACTGTGGCTGGCATTTGCATCGACGGTCAGAAAAACATCAAATATGAATGATGGGATGCTGCTGGCGGCTCGACGCTCTCATGTTGAGGAGATACCGCAACGCGCTCGGGCTGATGTTTTTAGATACTTTCAATACTACGTTGATAAAGCAATTGATGCAGTTGTTGAATGGAAGACTTATTTGCAGTTAACGAAGGCCAAGTCTGAAGAGTTAAATTTCTCAGATGCAAAAACTCTTCAAGGGGAATTTATATGCGATGCAATTGTCACGTCGCCGCCTTACATCAATGCTATAGATTATGTGTGGGCTGCCAAATTTGAGCTTCATTGGCTGGGAATGGTTAAAAGCGATCGCGATAGGCTGAACTTATATTCCAGAGAGATTGGCACAGAAAGAATACCCAGAGAAGAATGCAACTCACTTGGCAAAACTGGCAATCAATGTCTCGATCGGTTAATAGAAGATATCTATACAGGTAGCAAGTACAAAGCAACGCGGGGGCAGAACGAACTGAGGGCAAGAGTTGTTTATAAATACTTTAACGATATGAGAAGCCACTTTGCTAGTAGTTTTTCACATCTGCAAACGGGTGGATATTACTGCTTTTCAATAGGTGACGTGAGTCGGATTTGCGGGGTTGATATTCCAGTTGCTTCACTTCTAACTGAGATAGCCACTGAAGTTGGTTTTAGGGAGAAATTTCATTTTCATCTGCTATTGAAAAATCGCAGACTAAATCTTCCTAGAAACGTAGATTGGGCTGGGACTATCAAACACGACACGACTGTGATTTTGGAAAAGCCAGCCTTATGAACCCTAATGAAATTGATAATGCCTTAGAGAGGATAATCCAACAGTACAGCGTGTCTTTTGCAGCCAAATTATTTATTGAGGAATCTTTAGAAGAAGACGATCTGATGCGCGTGTTCGGTTTAAATCAAGAAATTAAAGCGGAAAATAAACAGTATTGGGGAAGAGAGTTAGGAAAGTGTTGGGAGCGCATAGTAATTGCTCTGTGCAGACAAAGATGTGATAATTTCAGCGCTGCAATTCGAGAAGGGCAAGATGAACTTTGCGATCTTGTTATTGGACTGGATGCCATTGATACAAAATATAGGATTGGTTCTGGGGATTCAGGAACTTTGAAGAAGTTCAGACAGTATGCAGTTAGATTGCGTCAAATGGGGTACAACCCAGTTTTACTGATACTCAGGAGTGATAGTTTGTCCCAAGCTATCAATGCTTGCAGGATGGGTGGTTGGACAATAAGGGCAGGTACTGAGACTTACGAATACCTGCGATCTTCTACTGGATTCGATTTGGAATCGTGGTTGAAAGTAAGACGCGATCGCTATAATATCAGACCCTAAAAGGGCGCGGTTTGGCCTAACCTTAAGAAGTGAAAACGCAATAATATTGAATATGGCTGAACTACCCAAGACACTAGAAGAATCGATCGCGCAAGCCAGCGTTGCAACAAAAGCCGCCATTGAAGCGGGTTACTCCCGGCTACAGGTTGACTTTGTATACCCAGAAATCGCCCTCCAAGCGCAGTCAATAGCTGAACAATTCATCCCAGCATTTGAAGACTTCGGTTCTGGGCTGAAAGTTTTATTTCCCGATGCTGGTGCTGCCGCCCTTGCCCGCCGCGACTGGGGCGAGATTCCCTTTAAAATTCAAGACATCGGCATCGGCAGAACCCCCGTAGAGGATAAAATTCAGCCAGAAGACCAAGTTTTTCTGCTCGTTGGCCCCAGTGCAGTAGAATTAGCTCAAGTCGAAAAACTCTGTCAAATTGCAGACTCGCGCCCTGTAATTCTACTTAACCCCCGCTTGGAAGATATAGGCACTATTGGCATAGGATATGCAGGTAGGCAAATACGCGATCGCTTCCTCAAGACGTTTGAATCCTCCTACTACCTTAGACCCCTAGAAGGTGCGGCTATATACCGCTGCTACCCGTCTCGTTGGCAAGTCTGGCTGGAAAACAGCGAGGATTACGAACTTATTGCCGAAGAACCGCAAAGGCCCGTTAGCGACAGACTTGACGAAATATTGGGTAAAGTTACCGACAACGGCGAGACGCCAAAACCCAAGAAACAAGGGCTATTCGCCAGCATGCAACAGTTCTTGCGTGCCCTAAGCCGATAGCCAAAGCAAAAGGCAAAAGAAAAATTTTTTATGATTATTTTGTTTTTCTTTTGCCTTTTTAATTTTTACTTTTTACTACTCTAAAGGCAATGGCAGCCTTTATAAAAAAAATAATGGCAAATATACATATTTTTTTCTCGTGTTTGCCACCGTTGGACACAATATTAGTAACCTTATTGAAGGTATTCATCACGCACTTGCGCGAAACCTTCCACTTTGCGTATTAAAGCTTTGGGGTGCGGATAGGTCAATGATTGGGCTTTCACCTTTGGAGAAATATCTCCAGCAAGGGGAAAATTCATTTTCACAACTATACGGGAATCTTAGCAGGAATTTAGTGATGGATATACAAACAAATTTGCTGTTGGAAAATCAGCAATTAAAAGCGGAACTTGAAAAGCTTCGTCAAGAAAACACCGCTCTTAGACAGGAGTTACAAAGCTTAAATTTCGATACAGTGCAATTGGAAGGGTCGTTGCTAGAAGAGCGAATTAAGGCTACAAAACGCGAAGAAACATTTAAGTTTATCCAATTGCTGTATCAAGAAATTATTTCTGCAACAGACGCCTGTAATATTTATCAAATCACCGTCAAGTATCTCGCGGAAAATATTGGCTTTGACAGAGCAGTTATTTTCAAGAAATCAGAAAACAATTTTATACCCGTCGCCGTCCGGGGCTATCCTGATGAAAATCTAGCAGAAAAATTGGCAAACCCGTTTTTTTCTCAATTTGTTAAACGTAAAAAAGGCATTTTAGTCAACAGCAAAACTACTGCTATTGGCTCAGATACATATCAATCCAATTTTCAGGTCAAATATTTTATTGCTGTTCCTTTTGCCATACATGATGAGGTCAATCATATTCTGTTCGCGGGCAACCAAACAGAAGATAACATAAGAAGACCGAGGCTGACGCGCTCAGATTTACAGACTCTGCAAATATTGGCAAATCAGATCGCGATCGCGATTCGCCAAACCCAACTATACTCACAAAGTTTATCGGCGGTGGCGATCGCTCAAGCGCAAAGCCTTAAAATTGAGCAAGCCTTACACAAAGTACAGCAAACTCAGGCGCAACTAATTCAAACCGAAAAAATGTCTGGGCTTGGGCAACTTGTGGCTGGTCTTGCTCACGAGATCAACAATCCAATTAATTTTATTCACGGGAACCTAAATCATGCCAGCAACTATGTCAGAGACCTGCTGGATCTGCTAACCCTATACCAACAACAATACCCCAACCCAACTGCCCCAATTCAAGAGCAACTTGACACTATAGATTGGGAATTCTTAATAGACGATTTGCCTAAAGTGTTGTCCTCAATGCGTGGAGGGGCGCAGCGAATTCGTCAAATTATCTTGTCATTGCGTAACTTCTCGCGCCATGACGAAGCTGACATCAAGCGGGTGAATATTCATGAAGGGATTGACAACACTCTCTTAATTTTGCAACACCGACTGAAAGCCACAAATCCTTATAAGCGCGACATCCAAATTATTAAAGACTACGGCGAACTGCCGCCAGTTGAATGCTATCCGGGACAGTTAAATCAAGTTTTTATGAATGTTATTGCTAATGCTATAGATGCCCTAGAAGAGTTACAAAGCGCGAGGTCCGGAAAGCTAAATAGTATGCCAAAAGGTATTAAAATTGGCAGCAGCGGTCATGCAGCCAATAGCGATCGCTCCTCCGAAACTGTACAGTCAAAAGATAGTTTCTCACCTTGCATCCGCATTCGCACTGAAGTATTAGATTCTGGTTATGTTGCTATTAGTATTGCAGACAACGGGCCAGGGATGACTGAGGAAGTGCGTAATCGTTTGTTTGACCCCTTTTTTACTACTAAGCCAGTGGGCAAGGGGACAGGTCTTGGTCTAACGATTAGTTATCAAATTGTCGTGGAAAAACATCGCGGGATTCTGCGATGTTTTTCGGAACCAGCGCAGGGAGCAGAGTTTTGTATTCAGATACCGATTAAAGCAGTTAGGTAATATGAGTTTTGGATTAAAAGAGGGGGCGATCGCTAGGGAGGAATTTGACATAAACGCGATCGCACCTATGAGTTTCCACTCCAGTCGCCGCTTGGTATCCGCTGGTTTCATACAGCTTGACGGCTTCTTTTAATACGCTGGCGGTTTCAATCCAAATTTCCTTGAAACCTCGTGCCGCGATCGCGCTTTCCAACTGTTGTAGTAAATACTTACCCAACCCTTGCCCTCTCGCATTTGGCAACAGGTACATTTTCCGTATTTCTACAGCATTTTGTCCGCGTTCGATCGGATAATACGCACCAGTACCTACCACGCTTTTTTGTTGTTCAATTACCCAAAATTCTCCACCAGTTGCTAGATAAAAATTTTCTACCTGCAATACATCTTTATCTGCCCCATCTGGTTCCCAATTCAACCCGTACTCGGTTAACACAGAATGGATAACGAGGGCTGCGGCGGCGCGATCGCCACTCTCCCAATGACGAATTATAAAATCTCGATAGTTAATTTGCACGATACTTATGGGAATTCTAGATAGGAGGGATTTGGCCAACACGCACCTTATCTATGCTGACATATCACATTATGATGACTTTAGCGTTATTCAACTAAATTCTTCCTGTTTTAGCCACTAAGTAACCATTAATTTTATTCTCTCAGTAATTTGGCTTAGAGAGACAAAAGCTAACATTTCCCACAGAACGCACAAGCCTATGCTGCCAATCAGTCTTAAAAAAATTCTTTCCCAAAAAGATTGCTTATCTGCAATCAGTGGCATCCTAAATTCCCTTGAGAGCAACTTTATCATTCAAGATGCAGAAGGCCAGGTTCTGATAGGAAGTGACATGGACGCAGCGCAGGATAAATATCCTGTAGCAATGTCCGAGAAAGTAATTGGATGGGTGATTGGTGGTGAAAATGCATCTGCTGTCGCTTCGCTTCTCTCCTATTTAGCTAATAAAGAGCTGGAAAAGAAAACACTCGCCAATGAATTACTGGATAAATATAGAGAGATATCCTTATTACACGATATTTCTAACAAGATAACTGCTAGTTTGGATCTCAAAGAAGTCGCCCAATTAGTGCTGGATGAAGCTAAAAGACTCATCCAAGCCACAGGCGGGAGGATGATGTTACTAGAACGCGGGGCAGAAACCTTAGAAACTATCTCGGAGTTTGGTAATAAGTACAAATCAAAAACACGCTATCGGCTTTTTGAGGGCATTGTTGATAATGTTGTTAGAACAGGAACGGGAGAGATAGTCAACGATATTTTATCCACGCCAATAAATACTAAAAATTTAAATATAGAACCTCTGGTAAATGAGGTGATTTCTGTTATTTGCGTACCTCTAAAAAGCAAAGCTAGAGTAATAGGTGCAATAGAACTCAGCAGCGACGAACTTGTAAACTATACAGCAAAAGATCTTAAACTTTTGGCGATGCTAGCGTTCCAAGCAGCATCAGCTATCGAAAATGCCCTGCTCCACGAAAACAAACTAAAGGAAAGCCGTCGTGAAGCTTTGCTTTTCCGTTTAGCTAGCCAGATCCGTCAATCTCTCGACCTCAATACGATATTGGAAACTGCGGTGAGCGAGATCCGCAGCCTGCTACATATAGATCGCTGTGCATTCAGTTGGTATCGAGCGCAAATCGTTGGTATTTCTAGACCTGAGCAGGGATTAATAAAGCCCGACCGGGCGAGTATAGATCTAATACAACATTCATTTACGGAAAAAGTCGATAAAGCCTGTTGCTGTTCAAGCAAAGCCTCTTGGAACGAGGATCGGCCAGTTTGGGAAGTTGTGAATGAAGCTAGGAACTTTGATTTATTGAGCGCAATTGGGTACTACTCGCCGGATGATTTCGGTTCTTTTAGTCATAAGCTGCTGAACATGGAAATAGTTCGACTTGATGAGGTTGAAACAGCGATCGCGCAAGATATGCAGCAGTTATTTCTCGCCCAGAGTTGTACCTCTGTATTAGCCCTTCCCATTCAAACTCGCTCTGGTTTAATTGGAGTCCTTAGCTGCTCTCAACATCAAGAACCCCGACCTTGGAGCGATGCGGAAGTAGAACTATTGCAAATGGTAGCCAATCAACTAGCGATCGCCCTCGATCAAGCCGAACTCTACAAACAAACTTGTCTTTCTGCTGCTACCGCCCAAGCGCGTGCCCAACAGTTACAGCAAGCTTTGCAAGAATTACAACAAACTCAATCCCAGCTAATTCAGAGCGAAAAAATGTCCAGCTTGGGTCAGCTAGTTGCTGGTGTTGCCCACGAAATCAACAATCCCGTCAACTTCATCGGCGGTAATCTCGACTACGCAAATAAATACACCCAAGACTTAATCGAACTCGTGCAGCTCTACCAACAGCATTATGCCGAACCCGCACCAGAAATTCAAAACTTTGTCGAAGATATAGAACTAGATTTTCTCGCCCAAGACCTTCCCAAACTCCTCTCTTCAATGCAAATAGGTGTCGATCGCATCAGCCAGATTGTCCTTAGCTTGCGAAACTTTTCCCGCCTAGAACAAGCCGAGATGAAGCCAGTGGACATTCACGAAGGTATCGATAGCACCCTGCTGATATTACACAATCGCTTAAAACCAAATGGTTCGCGAGGGGGACGCCCGTGCGCGGGTATTAAAATAATCAAAGACTATGGCGACCTGCCCAAGGTGGAGTGTTTCTCCGGGCAACTAAATCAGGTATTTATGAACATTGTCAGTAATGCTATCGATGCATTAGAGGAGCAAAAAGAACCCGGTGTTATCACCATTAGCACCTCAATTTCTTCTGACACTAACTCTGTTTTAATTCGTTTTCGAGACAACGGCCCTGGAATCGCCGAGCAAGTTAGAACAAAGCTATTCGATCCGTTCTTTACGACAAAACCAGTAGGCAAAGGCACGGGGCTAGGGCTGTCAATTTCGCACCATATCGTCACAGAGAAACATAACGGGGTTCTCAAATGTTTATCCCAGCTTGGTGAGGGGACAGAATTCTGCATTGAGATACCCCTTAAATCAGTATCAGCCCTCATGCTAGTTAGTTAAGAGCGTGGCATTATCCAAATAATCATTGAGGCAAGTTCCATCGGATGACCTCTAGTTCAGACAAAAGTAAAGTAGGTTCCATCAGCACGCAGGCTCCCAGTCAGCGCGGTTTCCATCTGAGTATTCGCCACAGATTGAGCTTTCTGTTTACTGGACTGGTAGGCATCAACTTTATGGCGGTGGGAGTCGGGTGGCTGGCGCTAACTCAGTTGGTCTTTAATAATCCATTGAGTACCAAAGTAAGTTCGCAGCGCGGCACAACTTTTAAGCTGGCTTATCTGGCTAATATCCGCCAAGACCAGGTTAACTCTCGCAATCGGGTTTCCGTGACTCGTGAAATCGAGGCAGAAATAGCGCAATTTGAAGAATTTCTCATGGGATTGCGGGGGGGTTCCGCAAAATTCGGTCTCCGTCCCATTAACGATCCAACAGTTCTGGTTCAGCTCGAAAAAGTCGAAGCTACATGGCGGCTTTACCGCGAGCAGTTGCAAGATTATCTGGTCGCTGACGCAGCCACAGAAAATCAACATCTTCAAGCCATTAACAACCTAGCGGGTTTCTTAGCGAACCAGCTAGATACTATGGCAAACTCGGTGGACAAAGAAATAGCAGATAATGCTGGCAAAAGTCAGTCCTTATTATTAGTGACTGTGCTTTTAAGTATGTTAGCGATCGCCATCTCTTTTCTCATCGTCTCCCGCATCTCCCGCAGCCTCACCCAAGTAACCCAGGCTGCCAAGATTATGGGCAGTGGCAACTTTACAGTGCGTTCAACAGTGGCAACTACCGACGAGGTAGGAATGCTATCCTCTACGCTCAATACAATGGCCGAGCAAATCAGCAGCTTGTTGCAAGGGTTGGAGGCGCGGGGTCGCCAATTAGAAGACTACAGTACCAGTCTTGCCATTTCAATGCGCCAAGGCCAGGAGACGCTGGCTCATCTAAGTGCCATCATCGATAACTTAGCAGATGGTCTGCTGGTAACAAATACATCTGGCAAGATCGATAGGTTTAATCCAGCTCTGTTAGCTATGTTTGGCAAGGGAGAAATGGATCTCACGGGTAAAGATGCCGATGAGTTGTCTAGCAATGAGGTGACAGAACTTGTACAACAAACTCGGAAACACCCTAAAGAAGTCTTTACGGCAGAGATTTTACTAGCATCTGGTCGGGTTGGTGGAGCATTGGCAACAGCTATCTTTAAAAATTCATCGAGTCAAGATGTCGATGAGTGTATCGGCTCGGTGATTTTAATTCGCGATATCACCGCCGAAAAAGAAATTGACCGCATGAAGACGGATTTTATCTCCACTGTTTCCCACGAACTTAGGACACCGCTAACTTCGGTATTGGGATTTGCCAAGATTATTAAGAAGAAGCTGGAGGATGGAATTTTCCCTTTGCTACAGGTTGAGGATCGTAAAACTCAAAAAACTGTCAGGCAAGTGGGAGAAAATATTAACATCATTATCTCTGAAGGCGAACGACTGACATCTTTAATAAACGATGTTTTGGACATCGCCAAAATGGAAGCTGGTAAGGTGGAGTGGCAGATGCAGCCTATAGCTGTGTCAGAGATTATTGAACGAGCGATCGCTGCCACATCAGCTTTATTTGAGCAAAACGGGCTAATTCTAACCGAAGATGTCGAACCTGGTCTCCCCGATGCGATTGGCGATCGCGATCGCTTAATTCAAGTCTTAATTAATCTGATTTCTAATGCTGTAAAATTTACCGAAAAAGGCTCTTGTACTTTGAGAGCAAGACGCCAGGGTAACGAGATGATCGTCAGTGTTATTGATACTGGCATCGGTATCGCGCCATCTGACCTAGAAAAAGTATTTGAAAAATTTAAGCAAGTCGGCGACACCTTGACAGACAAACCCAAAGGCACTGGTCTAGGATTGCCAATTTGCAAACAGATTGTAGAACATCATGGCGGCAGAATGTCGGTGGAAAGTCAGCTAGGAATTGGGAGTACTTTCTCCTTTACCCTACCTCTTTCTAGAGACATAATGAATCGCGTTTTCACGGGTATTGGAATAGAAAAAATTAATATTGATACCCTATTTAGACATTTGAAAGAAAGCATCGTACAAGCAGCACCATCTCTAACCGAACACCATAAAAATATTCTGGTAGTCGATGATGATGCCAATATCCGCCAATTGCTCAGACAAGAACTTGAAACAGAAGGGTATGAAGTTAGGGAAGCTACTGATGGCATGGATGCCCTTAGTCAGATTAAAACTAGGATTCCCGACCTGATTATCTTAGATGTGATGATGCCACAAATTAGCGGTTTTGATGTGGCAGCAGTCCTGAAAAATAACCCTGCTACAATGGGCATCCCGATTATCATCCTATCAATAATAGAGGATAAAGAAAGGGGTTATCGCCTTGGCATTGACCGATACTTTACTAAACCACTTAACACCGAATCTCTGCTGAGGGAGATTGGTTTACTCATATCTCAGGGCACATCAAAAAAGAAAGTTCTTGTAGTGGATGAAGATATATCAACTGTAAAAATACTGGGTTCTGTGCTACAGGCAAAAGGATATAGTGTTGTTGAGGCATCTAATGGCCCTGAGTGCATCGAGAAGGCATTATCAATAAAACCAGATATGATTATTGTAGATTCTGGGTTTTCACAGCAACACAATCTTGTTAAAATATTACGTTTTGAAAAGGGGTTGGAAAATGTCCTTTTTCTATTACTAGCAGATAAGCAAGTTGATAGTTCTGATAATTCTGAACTCAAGGGCAAATTATGAGTTTAAAAGATTAGTGGAGGTTAGTGATGGTTTAACTAAACCCTATTTTCAACGAATTATTACAATGCAGTATATATAATTATAAGTCACAATATAATTCATAATTTATAACGTGGAGTTTTTATGGCTAAAAAAATATTAATTGTCGATGATGAACCTCACATCAGAATTCTTATGGAACAAACTCTTGAAGAGCTGGAAGAAGAGGGAGTTGAATTGCTGATGGCAGTTAATGGCGAGGAGGCTCTAGCGACGATACGGGCAGAAAAACCAGAACTGGTGTTTTTGGATGTAATGATGCCTAAAATGAACGGGTTTGAAGTCTGTAGCGCTGTGAAAAACGAGCTGTCTATGCAGAATGTTTATATTATTATGTTGACTGCAAAAGGTCAAGAATTTGATAAAAAGAAAGGTAGGGATGTTGGTGCAGATCTGTATATGACCAAGCCTTTCGATCCGGACGAAGTGTTAGGAAAATCTATCGAAGTTTTGGGATTATAAACTTTTAAATAATTTTGCGATCGCAATTTATTTATAAATTGCTAGTTGATTATTCATCATTTAATAACAAGCAACGCCAGCTCCTAAAAAAATTGAGCGATGTTATTTTCTGGTAAGGGGGGTAAATCCATATTTAGCAAACAGGGAAATAGCGCGATCGCCAAGCATAAAATTAACTATATGCGTACTATTTTTAAGTAGGGTGGCGGTATAAATAAATGGAGTATGAGTATTTGAAGGCGCGATCGCGGCAAGTTTTATACCGTTTGATTGCATCGCGTCGGTAAAGGTTAAATTTAAATGTTTTGACGGCGTGGCACAAGCAGTCAAATACACCAAAAAAATATTTATACAGCATCTCTTGGCTATTCTTCATAGGAAGAAACGCAATAGTTAGCTTTACTAACTATGTATTCTCGGCTCTGGGTGAAGGGTTGCTAGCAATTCACTTTCCACAATAGCTAATTCTTCCAGTCGGTTGGTTACAAGCGATCGCTCAAAGTAAGTATCAGCCAAAAGCCAATAAACGCCAAAGTGACGCGCCTCTGATGCCATCAAGCCGCGATAAAATTGGGCCAGCTCTGGATCGGGGCAGCCAGCCGCTAACAACCCCAGTCGTTCGTGACTGCGAGCCTCAATTAAACCAGAAACAAGTAAAGAATCTAACAACCGTTCTGGTTCGTTGCGGCGAATTTGGGCATTCATCCCAGCACCATATGGGGGTGCGGCGAGAGGCCCCAGAGGAATACCGCGCCGTTCCAGCCATTGATTGACTAACTCAAAATGCTCTAGTTCTTCCCTAGCGATCGCTGTTAGCATCCGCACCAGCTTGGTATTGGACGGGTAGCGAAACATTAAGTTTAAAGCCACTCCTGCTGCTTTGCGTTCGCAATGGGAGTGGTCGAGTAGAATTATGTTAAGGTTAGCGATCGCTTGTTTTACCCAAGCCTCGCTACTCGGCTGCTTCAGGGTGTTTATCAGCGGCTGGGTTGCAGAAGTCACACTCACGCTCAAATCACTACTTACATAAAATTTGAAAAATTACTCAGAGCCAGAGTAGTTTAGTCTAAATTTTGTGGAGTCATTAACCCTGAGTTTTTTAGCAAAAGGGATGTATTTGCACTACCCCAGCAGGCGTTATCTCTGGCTAGCGAGATATGATCGAAGCTGTAGTGTAGCATACTTGGTATCTGCTTCGTTAAGCCTGCGTAGTTTGAATGTTCGCCCAAGTTGGCAACAGACGATCGCGCTTTGTCTTCAGGTGTTCGGTGCTACCCAGGCTGTGCATACCCTCACGGCTGACCGCTATCCAGTTTTGTGAGCAATCGGATTTAGGATGATCGAAATGACCCCCCGTCGCATTGTGATTGGTGATGTGCATGGCCACTACGACGGCCTTATGACCCTGTTGGAAGCGATCGCTCCCAACTCTAGCGATCGAGTATATTTTCTAGGGGATTTAATCGATCGGGGGCCTCACAGCAATCGAGTAGTTAAGTTTGTCAAGGACAATTCATACCCGTGTTTGCTGGGCAACCACGAGCAAATGTTACTGGATGTCATGGGCGACGGACAACTCTACGGCCCAGCATTGCAAGCATGGCTCTACAGTGGCGGACACGCAACCGTAAACAGTTACGGCGACGCTGGCATTCCCCAAGACCATATCGACTGGATGCATACCCTCCCTACTTACCTAGATTTAGGGGATATCTGGTTAGTACACGCCGGGGTAAATCCGCAAATGCCCCTAGATAAGCAAACCGCCGATCAATTTTGTTGGATTCGCGAAGAATTTCACAGTATAACCCAGCCATACTTTCCCGATAAACTGATCGTCACGGGTCACACCATTACATTTACCCTGCCTGGGGTCGCCCCTGGAAAACTGGCTTTGGGCAATGGTTGGCTCGACATCGATACCGGAGCTTATCACCCCAAGAGCGGCTGGTTAACCGGATTGGACATCACCAATAACCAGGTTTATCAAGCCAATGTTCAACGCCGTCGGGTTCGCAAAATGCCACTTGAGGAAGCTGTAACGCGAGTCGAGCCTAACCAGGTGCTAAGGCGTCGAAGTTTGCTAAGACCCTAAGTAAGAGCGTAATTTAGCTTTGTAGGCAACATTATTCAACCCATCGCCAACATTGGCACGGTTTGGTTCGATGGCACGCTCTAGGGCAACAATTCTGTCTTTAGTAGCAGGATGCGTACTCAAAACAGTGGGAACCGAGGGTGCAGACAGCAACTTTTCCATGAAACCCACCATTGCGGAAGGAGCATAGCCTGCACGTTCTAAAGTTGCCAGTCCTCGTCTGTCGGCATCCAATTCATCCTGCCGACTTTTCGGACGGCGCAAAGCCAGGTCAACACCAATTTGCACAGCCATACTGCGATCCAAACCAGCAGCTTGCGCCACACCCCTAGCTAGCGCCATCTGTCGCATTTGCTTGATGGCATGACGACCAGTAATGTGCCCGATCTCGTGACTTATGACACTTGCCAATTCAGCTTCATTATCTGCCCCTGTCAGTAAACCAGCATTGACGTAGACAAAACCCCCCATTGTGGCAAAGGCATTTACGCCCTTATCGGCAACCACCTGAAAGGTATAGGGGATATCGGGGCGATCGCTCTCTTGGGCTAACCGCTGTCCAATTTGATCGACGTAACGGCTAAGTCCCGGATTCCGCAAGATCCGAATCTCGCTACTAACCAACTGCTGATTAATATCTCTACCGATCTGGTATTCCTGCTTATCCGATATATTTGACAATTGAACGATCTGCGCCCCCTGAATCAGCAAGTCAATCCAGGAAATCGCTTTACTAGGCAGGGGCGCCGCTACCACCATACCCACAGCTACGAGCGCAGACACCAACGGATACAAAAAACGACGACGCGATTGACGGTAAAAAAATGACAAAAAATTCAACATAGCATCTAGGTGTGAGAAACAGTCATTCGACAGCAGAACCAAAAAAGTAATTTCACTCGTCCGCAGATATGCCAAAGTCTGATTTCCAGACACTAGCTATATGGGCAGAAAACACCACGAAATCTACGCTGCGGAGGGCGATTCCCTAGCCGGAACCTAAAACAGCCTTGATATTTAGACGCTATCTGACGGCTTTAAGTTGCGATCGCCAATGCTTACACCCCATTATTTTCCTTTAAGTTGTTTTCGCGTAGGATTTATATAAAACCCCGAATCGAACGTGATATAACTTACTTAATTCCCGGCTGCGTGTTACTTGTTCGCCCACCCGCTCTGTATTAATCCCTATCAGGGATGGAAATAATTACTGTCTTGCTACCACAGCCCTTGAAAAATAACTGACTCCCCTGCGTCAATTCATGCCGATTTCTACTCTTGGTCGTGGTAATTTAACACAGGACAGCTAGAACCAGCATCTAACAATTAACAACTATTTAGAGCCAGGAAAATTCTGCATGAAGATTTTGGATTCCAAAGGTCGCTTATTTGGCAAGGTGAGCATCTTAGATGTGGGTGCTGCCTTAGTGATTTTGCTAGTTGTCGTAGGTATCTTCTTCTTCCCCAGTACCTCCGGCTCCGTCGCCCAAGTTGGCGTTACCACAAAACCTGTAGAAGTAGATTTGGTTGTTAGGGGTCTGAACGTGCGCGATCCCCAAGAATTATTCCAGCAAGGTCTTAAGGAAGGCGGAAAAACCAAGGTTATTATCCGCAATCAACCTTACGGAGAGATTGGTATTAAAGCTGTCAAACAACTCCCCAGAACAGTACTCATTCCCCAACCGGATGGAACGGTCAAAGCATTGCCCGATCCCAGGACTGAGCAATTCAGCACTGACATGATTTTAACTCTGGGCGGTGACGCGAATATCACTAAAGATGGCCCGGTTCTGGGTAACAGTAAAGTAAAAATTGGCGTGCCGATTGAGCTTGAAGGTTTTAATTACAACTTTAATGCCACCGTCATTGATGTGCGTGTAAAAGGCTAACTTAATCAAAGCGCGATCGCTTCCCCGCAGCAGGGGCAGACAAAAGACACCCCCTCATCCCCCCGCAACGGGATAAATTTTTGTTTGCCAGGAGGAAAGAGGGCGATCGCGCTAGATAAAACTATTCCAACAAAGCCAAAAATCGTCGGATTAAGCCGATTGTCACCGCAGGCACTTCCAGTTGCGGTGTCAGCCCAACATCATCAAGGTGTTGAAAGGCTCTAATTGCTTGCGGATTAAGTGCGGCCAAACGCTGGCCGATCTCTGGGCCAGTAAACTGCGACTTTTCCCCCCAGATAATCGCTGTGGGAACGGTAAGCTGGGTAACGTGCAGGGATAGATCGAAGCACAAATCTCCCCGCACAAATGAAAGCGCCGCATATTCTGCATTCGGTTGCTCGGCAGACTGTAGATAGGCGTCCACTATTTCTTGGTAAACGCGGCTGCTTTGGGCAAATTGACGTTGTTCTAGGAAGCTGCGGATGCCGCCTTCGGTAGCAACGCCAGTGCTGTAGATAAATCGGTCGAGGAAGGGCGTGCTGACGAGTTGGGCAAAGAAGCTTTGGGAATAGTTTTCCCCAAAGTCAGATAAACCTGCGGGTGTGGTTAAAATCAACGATTTGAATAAATCGGGACGCGCGATCGCTGCTCGAATTGTGAAAGCTGCTGTCAGAGAAGACGCGATCGCTGTAATAGGCTGCTCGCAGGTCTGCTCGATAAACTCGATGATGGTGGTGATATAGTCATCAATCTTGTAATTCCGCGCCGGATGCTCAGATCTTCCCCAGCCAATTAAGTCTGGCGCTAAAACTCGATACTCGCTGGCAAAAGCTGGGTAGACCTTCGACCACTCGTAGGCAGATGACCCCCCGCCAAAGCCGTGCAAAAACACTAACTTGGGCTGATCGTTGGCAGTGGCTGCGTCTAATGGCTGCCAAATTTCCCCAGTGTTGGTGTAATACACCATTCTTCCCAGCGAGGTGACGATTGATTGCTGTTCAAAGCCGAGTGGCTCAATCATGGCTAAACCTCATAACTACGTCTTTTGCCCAGAGGAAATCTTAGCATCCTCCCCACTTTAGCCACGAGCGCTGATATGCCGTAAGTTAATGCGTCATTGCTGGTTAATTCTTCCCAGGTAAAGGGACTGAAGCGGGCGATCGCGCCTTGAGATATTGACGCCACCACAACCGCCTGCACGCGACACAATTTGTTGAACTTTTTAGCAATAAGAAGCAAATTTAAAACAATACGACATTTAGTTACAATTTTTGTGCTTTTTTTTCCGAAATTAGGTCGGCAGGAGTTGATTGTAAACACCAGTGCTTGCTTGTTTCTAGCCTGTAGCGGTTCTGTTTGATGAATTACTTAAATTTGTGACATATCGCAAAATATCGGAGATAATCCAAACTGAGGGGTTAAACCCTCCACCCGGTTGTTAGGCTAGGCCTTGAGTAGATAATGTCCGCCAAGTAAACGCAAAACTGCACGTTTGAAGAACCGCGATCGCCTGCGCCCACCCTACTGAGAGCGGCTCAAGAAGTTAGAACGGCTTAACCCAAGTCCATTTATACAAATGACCTGGAACATTAGCGCTTATTTCCTGCTCAGACAATCTAAGGCGAGAAATTGGGTCCTTCTATCCCATTACAAGATAAAAAGCTCAGATGCGGGCGAATGGAGCCACCCAAAGAATCGTAACTATTGACAATCCGGTTCTTATAAAAGTGTTTTAAAGTGCGTTCTATGGCAAATCACTATAGTCTTTTATCAAAGGTCATCGCAGAAAAAGAGGGGAAGATGGTAGGTATTATTACCCCGAACCCAGAAAAAGAGGAACGGCTGCTTGGTATTCACAGCCCTGTAAAAGAATTTGAACCATGTGAGCCTGTAATGGATTTCATCGAGCCGCAAACGGTTGTAGCTTCTCCTCGCAGGAGTACATCCGGCCAGGAATCCGGCTTGCCATTAGGAACTATGCCAACCTGCGTTTTTCTCAATGTGGAAGATTTGAAGTGCTTTGAAGTGGTCGAGCGTCAGTTTGAACACTGGGGAATTATATTTAGGAATGCGATCGCCCTTCACCCCACAAACCCAGCTTTTCCTCCCCGAAGCGGAAACACCGTTTTAATGGCAGCTCCCAAAAATGGCTTGCTGGAAATCACCTTCCTCCATCCCGCTCGCTTTTTTAGCTGTTATCTCACCAGTTCCCAACGCACTATTCTCTCTGCCTACGACAGCGAAGAGAAGCTCCTCGTCCGTGATGAAATGCCTATAGCCAATCTAGCGGGTTCTGGCTCCGAAATTCCTCCCAACCTTAAATTGAGTTTGAGCGCCCCGGACATCTATCGGATTAGCTTATACTCCTTTGACGGTCATCTCACCATTGATGACCTGAGCTTTGGGTTCTAAAATTAATAATCGCTAATCTGTAATTTGTAATTTGTAATTTCCTTCTCCCTAAAACCCCAATTCTCAAAAAAAGTGGATTTTTGTCGGTTTATTAGGTAAACACAAAGCCGCTATTCTATTAACATAGGCAGTGCAGTCAATAAGGAAAAGAAAGTGGCACAGCCGTCGGTTTGGTGGCAGCAACTCGTTAAGCTTGTTCAAAGCTCTGCGCCTTTAGACTACAAAAGTAAAACTTTTCAGTGGTTTGGGGGCAACCGTTTCAGAGAGCCAGGAGGATGGATGCTGGCTCTAACCGTCGTGGTAGCAATGCTTTTGTGGAATTGGCAGCTACTGCTGGCGACTGGCACTGGTGTATTGGTGATGTTGCTCGTCTACCTGATGCACGATTGGGATTGGCAAGTGCATTTGTCTTCTCTGCGGCAGTTCTTTAGTGGCTCCAACCGAGAATTAGAATTAAGCCTAGCCATTGGCAGCGGTGGCATAGCAGCCTTTAGCACTTACCTAGCAATTTCTATTTGGGCTGACTCAAATAGTCCCTGGATTGCCGCGGGTGCCATTCTTCAAGGCTTCGGCACTCTGGCAACGCTCATCCTTCTGGTATGGCAAATAATAAACCGTGCAGCTAATCGGGATGAAGCTAACCTGAACCGAATAGTAACGGAACTCACCCACGCTGACCCCCTGAAGCGTCTAATTGCAGTGCGGCAGTTGACGCGCTTGATGGAAAAACAGAGGTTGGAACCATCACAGCGACGTACAGTTACTGAGTGCTTTCGCCTGATGCTGAGTCAGGAGCAAGAACCCGTTGTTAGGGATGCGGTGTTCGGCGGTCTGCAAGTGTTAGAGGATGCAGGACTGTTGCGTAAAGAGGTGGGTGTGCCGCGAGCGGATATTTCTTTGACAAAAGAACTGGATCGACCGCCAGTAAATGTAACTATTCCTCACAAACAATCTGTCCCCACAAAAATTAAGAATTAAAAACTAAAAATCAAGAATTCACAACATTTGAAACCCGTTTTCTGTGAAGTTAACGGGTTTCAAGGCATATAGTTAAAATCAGGCTATTCTCTCATGAGTGGCAATGTAGCTGCCAAACGTGACAATGGTAAACAGAGGGTTTTGAGCCAATAGCACTGAATATAGGAGTCTGCTAGCTGTGGTCTTACAAATATCTAATACTAATACCGCTTACGAAACGAAAACCCTGGAAATCGCCAAAACACTTCTGGCAGCAACTAAGGAAAAACGCTCCTTTTTTGCTCAAATACAGGATCAAATGCGGTGGGATGATAAATTGCTCGCTTGGGCAATGGCTAATCCTGGTTTGCGCGTACAGCTGTTTCGCTTCATTGACTGTCTGCCTTCCCTGCGTAGCAAACAGGAAATTGCTCGTCACTTGCAGGAATATCTGGGGGATGAGTCGGTTGAACTGCCAGCGGCTCTCAAAGGTATGCTGAACTTTGCTAACCCAGACTCGATGCCGGGAAGTGTTGCTGCGACGACTGTATCCACAGCAGTAGAAACTTTAGCGCATAAGTATATTGCTGGGGAAAACATTAAACAAGTCATCAAGACGGTTGAACGGTTGCGGAAAGATAAGATGACCTTCACCATCGACCTCTTGGGTGAGGCGGTGATTACGGAAGCCGAAGCGCAGTCTTATTTGGATCGTTACCTAGAATTGATGACCCAATTGAGTGATGCGGCGAAGTCTTGGCCTAAAGTCGAGGCGATCGATAAGGCAGATGGGGAAGATATACCGCGAGTTCAGGTATCGGTCAAGTTAACGGCATTTTATTCGCAGTTTGACCCCTTAGATGCGATGGGGAGTCAGGAACGAGTAAGCGATCGCATCCGCCTCCTCTTGCGTCGCGCTAAGGAATTAGGTGCTGCCGTTCACTTCGATATGGAACAGTACTCCTATAAAGACATTACCTTAAGCATCCTCAAGCAGTTGTTGATGGAAGAAGAGTTCCGCAACCGCACCGATGTGGGGATGACAATTCAAGCTTATCTGCGCGACAGCGAACAAGATTTGCGAGATTTGATCGAATGGGCAAAACAGCGCGGAAATCCCCTGACGGTACGCTTGGTTAAGGGTGCTTATTGGGATCAGGAAACGATCAAAGCTGCCCAGAAAGATTGGCATCAGCCAGTTTATAACGACAAAGCGGCAACAGATGCCAATTTTGAGAAATTAACCCAGTTGATGCTGGAAAATCACGAGTATATTTACTCGGCTATTGGCAGCCATAACGTGCGATCGCAAGCACGCGCCATTGCGATCGCCCAAACCCTAAATATTCCCCGCCGTCGCTTTGAGATGCAAGTCTTGTACGGTATGGGCGATAAACTGGCAAAAGCATTAGTCGATAAAGGCTATCGCGTGCGGGTTTACTGTCCTTACGGCGATTTGCTACCAGGGATGGCTTATCTGATTCGTCGCTTGCTGGAAAATACTGCTAATAGTTCTTTCCTGCGGCAAAACATGGAAGATCGTCCCGTCGAAGAATTGTTAGCGCCGCCAGTTGCCAATGGAAACGAGGCGTCAACCCATGAGGTTAAAAGGGTATTCCCCAATGTAGCCGATACCGACTATGCGGAGGTAGAAGCAAGGGAGCGATCGCGCAAGGCTTTCCAAACAGTACGCGCACAACTAGGGAAAACCTATTTACCCCTAATCGACGGCGAATATCAAAATACATCGCAGTCCTTTGATTCCCTCAATCCCTCTAACCCAACTGAAGTAGTGGGAACGGTTGGACTCATTTCTATAGAACAAGCAGAACAAGCAATTAAGGCAGCAAAAGCAGCCTTCCCCAGTTGGCGGCGGACACCAGTACGGGAACGCGCTGGCGTCTTGCGGAAAGCAGCCGAGTTGATGGAACAGCGCCGCGATGAATTATCTGCTTTGATGTCGTTGGAAGTAGGCAAACCAGTACGGGAAGCAGATGGAGAAGTCTCAGAGGCGATAGACTTCTGTCGCTACTACGCCGACGAGATGGAAAGGCTGGACGGGGGTCACAATTATGACATTGCAGGTGAGAATAACCGCTATAACTACCAAGCGCGGGGAGTTTCGCTGATAATTTCTCCTTGGAATTTCCCCCTAGCTATTCCTACGGGGATGACAGTTGCTTCCTTAGTGGCGGGGAATTGCACGCTACTGAAGCCAGCAGAAGTTTCATCAGCGATCGCCGCGAAATTAGCGGAAATTTTGGTAGAAGCAGGCATTCCCAAAGGGGTGTTTCAATTCGTTCCTGGTAAGGGTTCGACGGTTGGTGCTTATATGGTGAAGCATCCCGATGTCCACATGATTACCTTCACGGGATCGATGGAAGTTGGTTGTCGCATCTACGCCGATGCCGCGATTTTACAACCCGGTCAGAAGCACCTGAAGCGCGTGATTGCTGAGATGGGAGGCAAAAACGCGATTATTGTGGATGAGAGTGCAGACCTCGACCAAGCTGTGGCGGGTGTGGTGCAGTCGGCGTTTGGCTATAGCGGTCAGAAGTGTTCTGCTTGTTCGCGGGCGATTGTGTTGGAACCCGTTTACGATGCTTTTGTAGCGAGGTTAGTAGAAGCGACGCGATCGCTCAACATCGGCGTCGCTGAACTTCCCAGCACCGGGGTTGGCCCAGTGATTGATGCCAATGCTCACAGCCGCATCCGCGAATATATCGAAAAAGGTCGCGCCGAAGCAACAGTGGCCTTAGAAATGCCAGCCCCCGAAGGCGGCTATTTTATCGGCCCAGTTATATTTAGCGAAGTTGCGCCAGAGGCGACAATAGCCCAAGAGGAAATTTTTGGCCCCGTGTTGTCTGTAATTCGGGCAAAAGATTTTTCAGAAGCAATAGCGATCGCTAACGGTACAAATTTCGCGCTTACGGGTGGGTTGTACTCCCGCACTCCTTCGCACATCGACAAGGCACAAGCTGAGTTTGAAGTGGGCAACCTTTATATTAATCGGGGGATTACGGGCGCGATCGTATCGCGACAACCCTTCGGTGGCTTCAAACTTTCTGGGGTTGGTTCCAAGGCAGGAGGGCCAGATTACTTGCTGCAATTCCTCGAACCTCGTGTAATTACGGAGAATATTCAACGCCAAGGTTTCGCGCCAATTGAAGGCGTAGATTAAGGCAATTTATACTCGATCTGAATTTTTAATGCTGATATAGCAGCGTTGAAAGGGCTGAGATGATTTTAAATCTCAGCCCTTTTTCTATTGCTTTTAGTTAATTAGCAATAAGTAGGTAAGCTCAATTAAACGTAATCCCGCATTGCCGACCAAAGTTTCTGTTACCTAGACTACTACGCAACGGTGGACTTTACCGGGTTAAAACTAGCTTGTGTTTAACGTCCATCTGCTTACCTGAATCCAAGTTAAGTAAAAAACTCCAAGCTAAATATAAAGGCTACAATCCAAAGTTTTTATAATTTTAGTCGCCAAATACACAGTTTTATAAAGGCATTTAGTGAAAACATACTCTCTACCTATAGACAATTCCGGCGAAATAAAACATCCGAAACCATGCCAGTACTGACTTTCAACCATTTTGCTTCATTCAAGTCAGCCAGCAACGAACTAAAGAAATATTTTTGCTAAAGACGTACTATAATACTCGCTTAGATACAACAGCTTTAAGGCGGAGAAATATGCGCTAGAGGCAACCCTATCAATAAGCAGAAGCTTAAAAAGGCTCAAGCCCTATATTCAGCAAGCAGATTTCCCAACAAATGTTATCTGCTAATTTTTTGCAGTAGCTTATCTAAATTTGCCTTAACTAAACGAGGTGAGAGAAATGAGAAAATTAATTAACTATTGGCATCAGTTAACTGCTATTACACAACAGCTTTATATTATTTTATTTATAAATTTAATAATTAATTTGCCAATGACATTAATAGTAGGTTTATTAACCAAAGAATTTAAAGGCTCAATACTATTTCATACGGCGCAATCTTTTACAGCTCAATTATTTTTCAAAAAAGGCTCAGATTCATGGATGCCAATGAGCAAGGCATTTGATTATCTTCAATCTGTTCCTCAGAACACGCTGTATCAGGAAATATTTTTTACACAAAGGGTAAAATTTCAGTATCCCCCTAGTTCTTTATTAGTTTATTCCGGTTTACAAGAAGTAAAACAATTTTTTAGCGAAATTGTAAAATATTTCCAACCAAATGGCATATCTTGGACGGATTTCTTTCAAGCATTGTCATGGATATTTGTATTGATTACAGTATTTATGGCAATTAAAATATTTAAGTTAAGTTTAGAAAGAAATTCTGAGCCTAGCCTCGACTCATCATCGAAGGTTGATATACTCACTAGAAATATTCTTTTAGTATGTTTAACTTTAACATTTTATCCTGTAATAAAAGCTTACACTTTGGGCCAGATACAAACATGGCTAAACTGTATGTTCGCTATAGTTATTTTCTTGTGGATGCAAGATAAAAAACAAATTTCCGGTATTTTAACAGGAATTATGTGTCTGATTAAACCACAGTACGCAATTATTCTATTGTGGGGAATTGTGCGGAAACAATGGAGTTTTGTACGCTCATTTGTATTTATTGCTTTAACAGGTTTACTAATTTCTATTTTTCTATTTGGTATTGAAAATCATATAGAGTATATAAAGGTTCTGAAGTTGATATCTCAGCATGGCGAAGCTTATTATTCTAATCAATCAGTCAATGGATTGCTGCATAGATTGTTATTCAATGGAAATAACTTACAGTTTGAAGATGGGTATTTTCCTCCATTTAATTTGTTAGTTTATCTCGGCACAGTAATTAGTTCGGCTGTATTAATTGGGGTGGCTATATTTTTGCCGAGGAAAACCACCCAAAAAGAAAGTACAATCGATTTTTGTATAATTGGCATTACATCTACTATGGCTTCTCCAGTTGCGTGGGAACATCACTATGGTATTCTTTTGCCAATATATGCATTTTTAGTTCCTTATTTATTAAAAAAACAAATTTTTGGAAAAATGACAATTCCTTACTTATGTCTTAGTTACATACTCTGTAGTAATAATTTTTCTATAAATAAGGCGATCGCGCATATACCATTATTGAATATTTTCCAATCTTACCTCTTTGCTGGAAGCTTGATGGTATTAGGAGCTTTATATATTTTAAATAGTAGAAAAATAGATAGAAATAGTTTAATTCCTGTTCAAAATAAAATGGCTAACCTTTAATTACATAAGAAGCCAGTATCTGATTATCTGCTGCTGCGCGTGAGGGTTTGCTATGAGTTGTGACGACTTTAAATATCTCAGCCCTTTTTCTATTGCTTTTGGTTAATTTGTATAGAAGTTGCAAAATTCATATTTTAATCGGTCATAGGCTTTGGTACAGGCTAACCTGGCTACCATGCTAAAGCACCCGAGATTTATTCGATTTGTTAGCGCCATATAGCAATGCTATAGCCTAGCTGATAGGGTTTCAAGCTGCGCGAAAAATTGCTGGTATCTGCATATAGTCCTAATGTATTTACCGTCACTTTACATATTTATATAAATAAGCTATAGGCAATCGCCTTAATGTTCTAGTTATAAAACAAAGGTAAATATACGGTTTAACTAAGTATTCCTTCACTTAAATTTTATAAAGTTGGTGCATATACCCAAGTTATTAAAGATTCAGTAAAAGTTCTTTCTGTCTAGAGTGGTATTACGCATAATATAAAAAATCAATTTAAAAAATCCAGACTAACTACTATTTGTTAGGGTGTTGAAGCTATGGCTGAATCAAATCTTAAACAGGTTGCACCAATTTCTCCCAAACGCAGTAGATTAACTTCTATTTGGCAGCTACCTCCAACTTGGTTGCGGGTTTTAATTATTGTCGTGTTAGCACTGGGCATATTTTTTCGCTTTGCCAATCTTGATAAAAAAGTATATTGGGTGGATGAGAGTTATACTTCCTTACGCATTGCTGGCTATCTAGAGTCAGAATTGATACAGCAAGTCTCTGAGCGCCAAATTATTGGCATTAAAGATCTACAAAATTATCAGGGGATTAATTCTGAAAAAGGATTGATTGATACAGTAAGTTCTATAGCCATAGAACACCCAGAACATCCACCACTGTATTACGCTTTAGCAAGATTTTGGGTGCAGCTATTTGGCAATTCAATAGCGGTGACTAGAAGTTCGGCAGCCGTAATTAGCTTGTTAGCATTTCCTTGTATATATTGGCTATGCATGGAATTATTTAGCTCGCCATTATCTTTTGCTGCAAGGCAAGCAAATGGCGTCGTTCCCGGTTCTTTAGTTGGATGCAGTGCGATCGCTCTAATAGCTATCTCACCCTTTCACGTACTATACGCCCAGGAAGCGCGGGAATATAGTTTGTGGGCTGTAACTATCTTGTTATCAAGCGCCTGCCTACTAAGAGCGATTAGGAAAAGCACCTCCATAAGTTGGGTCGTTTATGCAGTAACGGTAGCGTTCGGACTCTATTCCCACTTATATTTTGCATTCGTTGCTCTTGGTCATGGGATTTATGTATTAGCCACTGAAGGCTTACGAGGAACTAAGACATTTAAAACTTATTTGCTTGCCTCTGTTGCAGGGATTGTAGCTTTTTCGCCTTGGATTATCATTTTGATAGCGAATTTGACCCAAATTCGTAAGTCAGTAGGCTGGGAAATACAATCAACTATACCCCGTTTGCTTTTACTTAAAAACTTAGTTATTAATCTCAATCGGGTTTTTATAGATTTTAATTTAGACGGCGATCGCTACTTATCACATTTAGTTCCGCTAATTTTAATTAGCGCAACTATATTAGCTTTAGTTGGATATTCCTTTTATTTTTTGTATACTCAAAAACCCCAAAAAGCTTGGAAATTTATTTTTGCCTTAATAGCTCCTACAGCGCTATTGCTGATTATCCCAGATTTAATCTTTGGGTGGGTTCGGTCAACCCAGAGTCGTTATATGATCGCGCTTTATTTAGGTATCCATCTAGCTGTTGCTTACCTAATTGCTGCTCAAATTAATTGCATTTCTCTTAAAATAAAGCAACAAAAAGCGTGGAGAATTGCGATGATTGCTTTGTTTTCACTAGGGATTTTGTCCTGCGCTATCAGCTCTCAAGCTGATAGTTGGTGGAACAAGTATAGCAGCAGTCAAAATCTACAGCTAGCTCGCATCATTAACCAAGCTCCTCATCCTATTTTGCTCAGCGATACCAACAGCGAGACGGTAAATTATATGACGATAGGTAATCTACTGTCTCTTAGCTATTTGCTAGATTCAAAAGTACAGCTTCAGCTAGTAGTTAAACCAAGTATCCCTAAAATTACTGATAGTACTCGTGATGTATTCCTATTGCTACCTTCTCAGGAGTTGCGGCGCGGACTCGAAAAAGAGCAGAATTTTCATTTAGAGCCTGTTTACCAAGAAAAAGCGCTAACCTGGCTCTGGAAATTAGTCAAAACTCAGTAAAAAATCCCCTTGGGTTGAAGCTACGTGGAAATAGGGCGGATATCAAGGGTTTAGATAGTCAATTCAGATGCTTATACCACGCTTGCCGCTTAAAGCGGCAAGCGTGGTATAAGCAATATTACCGCAAAAACAGGTATATATTGTAACAGCATATATTTGTACATAAAAGCTTTTCCCAATTAAATCAAGAGTTTTGTCGTCTAAACCGCGTGAATATACTGACGTACTTAAGTATTCCTTTACTAAAAATCTATACATTTCCATATATCTACTATCTTTATTAAAGGTTCTGTAAAAATTTCGTCTATCTATAGAGGTATTACGCATAATAGAAAAAACGTATTTTCCCAAAGTCAGCATAATTACTGATTTTTAGGTACAGGGGGCTATGACTAGACTAAACATTAAGCAGGTTCCGACAACCTCTACCACAAGCCGGAAACTGGCTTCTATTTGGCAGCTACCACCGACGTGGTTGCGGTTTCTAATAGTTGCCCTCTTGGTACTAGGAGTATTTTTTAGGTTTGTGAATCTTGACCGAAAGATTTACTGGGTAGATGAGACTTATAGCTCCTTACGGATCGCAGGCTACCTAGAGTCAGAATTGGTACACGAAGTTTCTTCTAATTCACCCCTTGGTATCAAAAATTTACAAAAATATCAGGGTATTGTTCCTGAAAAAGGCTTAGCGGATACAGTTAGAACTTTAGCTGTAGAAACTCCAGAGCATCCACCACTCTATTACGTGTTTGCGAGATTTTGGATGCAGTTGTTTGGCAATTCAATAGCAGCAGCCAGAAGTTCAGCTGCAATAATCAGCTTCTTGGCATTGCCTTGTATGTACTGGTTATGCATGGAATTATTTGAATTGTCTTTTTCTGTTGCCGAGATATCAACTGCTCGCGTTCCCGTCGCTGCTTCTGTTGGTGGCAGAGGAAGTCGGAGCATTCCCGAATCTTTTTCTGGTGGTGGGGTAAAAACTTCCCGCATTCCCGAATCTTTTTCTGACGGTGGGGTAAAAACTTCCAGGGTTCCCGGTTCTTTAGTGGGATGGCTAGCCGTAGCATTAATGGCTGTCTCACCCTTTCACTTACTCTACGCGCAGGAATTTCGAGAGTATAGTACGTTAGCTTTGATGACGTTGTTATCAAGCGCGTGCTTGCTACGAGCCATGAGGAAAAGCACGCTAATTAGTTGGAGTATTTATGCAGCAACCATAGCGCTGGGACTATATTCCTATCCTTATGTAGGATTTGTTGCTATTGGTCATGGCATATATGTAGTAGCAAGCGAACGCTTCCGCTGGAGTAAGGCGGTGAAGAATTATTTGCTTGCTTCTATTGCAGCGATTGTTGCTTTTTCGCCTTGGATTATTGTTACTCTTAGTAACTTGGCTCAACTTGATACGTCAATCGGCTGGCAAACACGCTCGCGAGAGCCGTTGATGCTTTTGGTTAGAAAGTGGGTTGTCAATCTGAGCCGTGTTTTTGTTGATTTTGGCATGACTGAAGAAGCGCCAAAAATCCAGCTAATAGCGCTTGTGCCCTTGATTTTACTCAGCTTAGTTTTGGTAGGGTATTCAATTTACTTTCTCTGTCGTCACGCCCCAAAAAAAGTTTGGTTGTTTGTTGTGATATTGATAGGGGTGACAGCTCTAGCTCTCATCCTGCCAGATGTGATTAAGGGTGGGAGGCGGTCGATTTTCGGTCGGTATATGACAGCATCTTATTTAGGTGTTCAGATAGCTGTTGCATATCTAATTGCTGCTCAACTTGCTTCTACATCTGTTAAAGTTGTGCGTCAGAAGATGTGGCAGGTTGCAGCGATCGCCATCTTCTCTGTGGGAGTTCTCTCCTGTAGCGTGAGTTCTCAGGCAGATGTTTGGTGGACTAAGTACACCAGCCCACAAAATTTCCAATTAGCTAAGACAATTAATGAGTCTCCTCGCCCACTTTTAATCAGCGCTACCAAGCCAAATTACTCCAATTTTACGATTGTAGGTAATTTAATTTCCCTTAGCTATCTGCTCGACCCCAAAGTGCAGCTTCAGGTGGTAGTTGAACCAAATATACCTAAGATTCCTGATGGTTTCAGCGATGTGTTTTTACTCCTGCCTACTAAGGAGTGGCGCTCTGAAGTTGAGAAACAATACAATGCTCAGGCAAAGCTTATTTACAGCGACAAAATGAATGCTTGGCTCTGGAAATTAGAAAAACAGTGAGGAAGTAGAGCCGCGTAAAAATCTCACATCATCTTAGTTTTTTCGGGGGATAACCCCCAACATCCCCCTCATTAAAACCCGTTTTCTCAAAGAAAACGGGTTTTTCCATAGCTGCGTATGGTTTTTTATGGCTGGTAAGGCTAGACGGAGATACGGCGCAATACCAACTAATTCGCTATCTGCTTAACGATTACTGCTTAATTTATGTCCTGCTTTCCAGGCGGCGACCTGTAAATCAACCAGGCATCACCAGTGCCATTGTGCTGTTATTATGTCGAATACGGGCTTTCCTGGTAGACAGCAGACGAGGAAATGAAAAGCGAATTGACTTCTAGGTGGACGCTACCACCAAGTTGGTGGCGATTTTTAATTGTTATCTTGTTGGTAGCTGGAGTGTTTTTTCGCTTCGTCAACCTTGGCGACAAAGTTTACTGGCACGATGAGACTCTTACCTCATTGACGATTTCTGGCTATAGATGGACAGAAATGATCGAGCAAGTTTTTGATGGTAGCGAAATTGGCATTGAAGATTTGCAGAAGTTTCAGCGCACAAATCCAGAGAAAGGGTTAATCGATACAGTTAGTTCTTTAGCAGTAGACTTTCCGGAACATCCGCCGCTATATTATGCGATCGCTCACTTATGGAATTCTTTTTTTGGTAATTCCCCCGCCGTAACTAGAAGTCTATCCGCCTTCTTTAGTTTATTTGCTTTCCCCTCCATCTATTGGCTTTGTTTAGAATTATTTGAATCCTCACTTGTAGGGTGGATAGCCATTGCAATCTTAGCCGTCTCGCCATTTCATATGCTATACGCCCAAGAAGCGCGGGAATATAGCTTGTGGACAGTTACTATCTTGCTAATGAGCGCCGCCTTACTGCGATCGCTCCGAGTAAAAACTAAAAGCAGTTGGGTAATTTATGCGGCAACTGTAACGCTTGGACTCTATACTTATCCCTTCTCTGCTTTAGTTGTAATTGGACATGGCATCTATGTATTAATAAGTGAAAGTTTCCGCATTACTAAAACATTAATTGCCTTCGCGATCGCCGCTATTGCTGGATTTCTTGTTTTTGCACCTTGGATAATAGTTATTCTTACCAACCCAGGTTCGCTTCCCGCCTCATCCTGGACATCTCAAAAAATGGCTATTATTTCTTTAATTCAAATATGGATTGGTAATTTAAGTAGGATATTTTTCGATTTAAATTTAGATTCAAAATCTCAATTAATATACACCGTAGCTCCTACTTTACTGGTATTAATCTTAATAGGCTATTCCCTTTATTTTTTATGCCGTACAACCAGCAAAAACATTTGGCTATTTGTTTTAACCTTAATTGTATTTAATGCTTTATCTCTAATACTGCCAGATTTAATTTTGGGAGGACGGCGTTCCAGCGTCAGCCGCTATATGCTCCCTAGTTACTTAGGCATTCAGCTAGCAGTTGCTTATCTTATAAACGCCAAGACTAGCGTATTAAGTTTCTCCCGGAGGATGTGGCAAATAATAGTATTAGTAATAATCTCCAGTGGCTTTATATCGTGTGCGGTAAGTTCTCAAGCAGAGACTTGGTGGAATAAGAAAAATAGCCATAACAATCCCCAAACAGCCCGCATTATTAACGCCGCGACTCGTCCGCTTTTAGTCAGCAGCAATTATAACCTTAACCCCGGTGAGTTGCTGTCTCTCAGCTATTTGCTAGATCCCAAAGTGAGGCTATTATTGGTGCTTGACCCAAATATCCCCAAGCTCCCCGATGGGTTTAGCGACGTGTTTGTTTTTAATCCTTCCAAAAAGCTGCGTTATACCCTTGTTGGAGATAAAAAACAAAAATTAGAGCAAGTTTATCCCGCCCAAGCTCGGCTGTGGAGAATTAAAATATAAACTTCGATAAATAGGTAATGGTTAATGGGAAAAACTCACCAATACCCACCAATTACCAATTACCAATTACCAATTACCAAATTAAGGATTTTGTGGCTGAGAAAGATAAACGCAATAGGTTCAGGTCTTTGCAGGTGTTGGGGATAATTTGGCTGTTGGGGGCGGTATGCGATCGCATTTGGTTTGCCCTCGACCATACCATGCCAGCCTGGGATCAAGCCGAGTACCTAACTGGCTCGTTAAACTACTGGCAAGCGCTACAAAATCCTCAGTGGTTATCGGGGGAGTGGTGGACGAATTTTTGGATGCTCTCGTCCAAAATACCCCCCTTAACCTACATTGCAACAACTCCTTTCCTGAACCTCTTTGGCACGGGGCCAGACCAAGCCACACTCGTTTACCTTTTATTCAGTGCCATTCTACTGGGTTCCGTATACGGCTTGGGCGCTAAGCTGTTTTCCCCCCCAGTAGGTTTGTGGGCGGCTGGAATGTGCGTGCTGTTTCCAGGCCTTTATCGGGTTCGCCTGGATTTTCTCCTCGACTATCCCCTCACAGCTGTTGTCACCCTGAGTTTCCTATGTCTCACAGTTTTAAAGGAACAACGAAGAAGTAAAAACGAAAAATCTCTTTTGCATGCAGCCTTTTGCCTTTTGCCTTCTTTGGCGTTTGGCCTTTCTTTGGGACTGGCTCTAATGACCAAACAGACAGCGCTGTTCTTCCTGTTGATACCAGTCGTGTGGGTGGGAGTGGGAGCAATTCGCCGACGAGATTGGGGGCGGTTAGCCCAATTGGTCGGGGCGTTGTTGCTTTCGGTTGCTGTCTTTGGCTGGTGGTATCGCACCAATTGGCTATTGATTCTGACATCAGGAAAGCGGGCAACGGTGGATTCTGCTCTGGCAGAAGGAGATCCAGCCCTCAACACGCTAGCAGCGTGGACTTACTACTGGAAAATCCTGCCGAGTTTAATTTCTTGGCCTTTGTTGCTAGTGCCGATTGTGGGATTGCTTATCTATTGGGGACAAAGAAGAAATTTTAGATTTTCGATTTTCGATTTTAGATTGAAAACTAGCGATCGCCAACCAAAAGCAGTTGAATCTGACGAGTCAGTTGATAATCCAAAATCTGCAATCCAAAATCCAAAATTGGGTTGGTTGGCAGTGTTTTTGGTGGGGGCTTATTTGCTCTCTTCAGTCAACATCAACAAGGATGCACGCTATGTGTTGCCTTACTTGCCAGTGCTATCGGTGTTTTTAGCTTATGGCATAACGCGCTGGCCTGGTGTTTTAGGAAAACGAATCCGGTGGGGTACTGTTGGTTTGGCGACATTGCTGATGTTCCTAAATCTGTATCCATTGGGTGGTAATTGGCTGACGCAATCCCTCAGCCCAAATGCCCAGCACTCAGCCTACTTGGGAAATATATGGCCTCACAAGCAGGTAATTGACGAAATTATTAAAACTGAACCATTATTGCGCTCAAACTTGGGGGTATTACCCTCAACAGGGGCTGTTAATCAGCATAATTTTAACTACTACGGAGCCTTAGAAAACTTTCAGGTCTACGGGCGTCAGGTGGGAGTCCGGCGCAAGCAAGTGGAACAAGATGCACGCAGCCTCTCTTGGTTTCTCACCAAAACTGGCGATCAGGGGTCAGTTCCTCAAGAAGCTCAAGCGAATATTGTCAAAATTATCGAACAAGGCCCGGATTTCGCTCTGCACAAGTCATGGAGTTTGCCCGATGGCAGTAATCTAAACCTGTACCATCGCCGCATACCACCAGTCCAGGTGCAGCCTGTTGAAGAACCTCTAACTGCGGTCAGGCTTGTGGAGGTGACAGTTCCGGAACAATCGCCGCCAGGAGCGCCCGTTCCTGTTACATACAAGTGGTCTGGCCCTTGGGAACAGCTACAATCTGGCATAGTGCTGCTGACTTGGCGACTCAATTTAGCATTAGAGAAGAAGAGCGAAAATCCAGCAGCGACGTTGATTAACGAGGAGCCTAATAATCCACAATCGACGAGATGGTTGCACGATCGCGGCATTGGAATGGGAAATTTGCACGCCATAAAACAGGGGAAAGCGGGAAATATCTTTCAAGTGACGGAACGGCTAGCGATGTTACCCCCAGCTGATATTGCTTCTGGGACTTACACTCTGGAAGCGACTTATCTAAATCGGGAAACGGGCGAGAGTTACTCTATTCCGGTTCCGCCAGTAGCGCTGAAGATCGACCCAGCGGCGAGTATACAGCCTGCGCCTGAGTTGGATTTGGTGACTCAGCTACGGACAATGGCCGCTGATTTACCCAAGGGGCCAGATGGACTTACACCAGTGTTCGATCGGGTCGGGCGAATTAACCAGTATGACCCGATTCAGGATTATTTGAAGCAAGGCGAGCAAGCTTTAGAATATCGGCTGCGGCTGGAACCGCAAAACCGTGAGTGGGCTTATAATGTGGCGCTGTCAAAGGTGTTGCAACGACAAGTGAAAGGAGCGATCGCTGCTCTAGAACGAGTTACCCAACTCGACTCGAAAAACCCTTACGCCTACGCCTATTTAGCATTTGTCCATCTATACGATTGGAACCCCCGCGCTGCTGAAGCTGCACTCAAACCAGCTTTAGCAATGAGCAAAAACCAACCATACATTGAAGCACTCGATGGTGCTGCTGGTCTGATGCAGGGGAATTTGTTTAAAGCATGGGCTGCTTATCAGAAAATAAAAGACAAAATAAAGTAGGCAAAAGCTTTTTTTAAGGGAGATATCGCATCAGCATAGACTCTAGTTGGGCGATGCCAACTGGCTTGCTGAGATAATCATCTGCGCCAGCTGCCAAACAGCGATCGCGATCGCCCTCCATTGCCATAGCCGTCACCATCACGACGGGCACATTTTTTGTCTCCGGCTCTTGTCGCAACTGCAAGAGCAAATCGAAACCAGTCACCCCCTTTGGTAACTGTACGTCAAGCAAAATCAGATCGGGCCTAAAACTCCGCACCCGCATCAAAAAATCAATACCATCTGTCAAAACCTCCACATTGTAGCCAGCCAGTTGGAGATAATCCTGCAACAGCATGGCACTGCGGGGGTCGTCTTCCACAACCAAAATACGTCCCGCGATCGCACAAGAAACTACCGCCGAGTCACCCTGCCGCATTATCTCGCGGGCTTCCTCCCCGCATGCATCTTCTTCTGACGCAGGCATATAAAGAGTAAATTCGCTGCCCTCGCCAATTATCGACTCAACCGTGACCTCGCCTCCGTGCAGTCGAGCCAATCGCCGCGTCAGAGCCAAACCCAAACCAGTACCCGAAAACTGTTTGTTCAAGCCACTATCTAACTGGCGAAACGGCTCAAACAATAACGGCAGCTTTTCAGGCTCGATGCCAATACCCGTATCTATAACTCGAAATGCGATCGCCCGCAGCCCCAACCAATCCATCGCATCTCGCTTCTCTACAATCAAAGAAACCTTCCCCGCTGGCGTGAACTTAATCGCATTAGACAGCAAATTCAATAACATCTGCCTCATGCGGCGTTCGTCAGCCAAACAAAACATCGCCCCAGGCTCGATCTCCAGACTTAGTTCCAAACCCCGCACCCACGCCTGATCGCGCACTATCGCCAGCGCGTATTCGCACAAATCCGACACCAAAACAGGCGCGGGGCTGAGTTGCTCCTTCCCAGCCTCAATTTTAGACAGATCCAAAATATCGTTAATCAGCGACAGCAAATGCTCCCCGCTGCTATTAATGCAAGATACATACTCCTGTTGCTTTAAATTAAGCGAACCAAACAGACCCTCCCCCAGCACGTGAGATAAACCCAAAATCGCATTTAGTGGCGTCCTCAGTTCGTGGCTCATCGTCGCCAAAAACTCGCTTTTCGCCCGACTCCCCGCCTCAGCCGCCTCCTTAGCCGCACGCAACTCCGCCTCCCTCTCGATGCGCTTGGTAATATCGTTTACAACGGCTAGCACCAACGCCCTCCCGCCCAGTTCAATAGCCGTTAACGTCACCTCAGCCGGGAATTGCCCGCCCTCTAGCTTGCAGTGCAGCCAATCAAAACGACTGCTACCCATCTTTAGCGCTGTCCTAATATGAGCCGACGCCAAGGCAAACGAGTCCTCACCGTTCGGCTGAGTTGGTGGCGAAAATTCAGCCGGGTGTTTGCCGCAAAACTCATCCAAGGCCGTGCAGCCAAATGTACGCAGAGTCGCACTGTTGCAATCGATAAATCCCTTTTCATCGAGCAAGATCACCGACGCGCTAGTTGATTCGTAAAGCGTCCGAAATTTTGTCTCCGATTCCCGCAACGCTTGCTCTGCTTGGGAGCGATCGATTGCCTGCGCCAGTACGTTGGCGATCGCTTGCAAAAAATTAATATCGTCATCCCCAAACTTGCGCTTGCTTTTCGTGTGGACGCTCAAAATGCCGAATGGTTTGTTAATCCCCGCGACGATCGCGCTCATCCCGCTGACAATCCCCCGCTCCAGCAGCACAGACGAAGCTTTAAACCGCGTTTCTGCACCCAGGTCTTCCACGATCGTCGGCTCGCCAGTCCTTAAAGTATACGAGGCGTGCGAATCATTGCTGGCATTTAATATGACCTTTCCCACCATTTCTTCGGGCCAGCCCGCACCAGATCTCAGACGTAAACCCTGCGTATCGGGTAAAAATTCTAAGATTTTGCAATACTCTACTTCAAGCGTCTTCGCAACTAGAGTTACCGCCTCCGAGAGCAAAGCCGAAAAGTCAGAAGAAGCCAGGGCGCGTTGCCCTAAATAAGCGATCGCTGCTTGCTGACGCGCCCTCGCTGCTAATTCCATCTCTGCTTCTTTTGCTGCCGTAATATCCCGCGTCGTATTCACCGCCAGCAAAACTTCCCCAGCTTCATCCTTTATCGCCCCGCCGCTAATACTCACCCACTTCCCTTCCCCAGGTTTACCGCCCCCCACCATCAATTCACAATCGGTAAATACCTGCCCTTGCAGCGTCTGCCTAATCGCAGGGATAAAGCTAATAATTGGCAATTGACCGTTGCTTAATGAGCTATCGAGCGATTCGCAACCGCAACCCTCTTGCCTCCCTCTTTTCCCAGCTCCCCATGCCCCCTTTCCCTTTTTCATCCTTTCAAACGCCGGGTTAGTCAGCAGCGTCCCACCATCGGGCTTAGTAACGCAAATCCCCTCTTGAATAGAATTAAGAATTGCCTCCAGCAGCGCCTTCTCAGTTGCTAGTTGCTGCGTGCGTTCCTGCACCAAAATTTCTAACTGTTCGTAGCTACGGGCATTGTACAAAGCTAAAGCAGTTTGTTGTGCCAACTGTTGCAGCAGACAAATTTCCCACTCCTCAAATGCATACCGGGGCTGAAGATAACCAACAACCAAATTGCCGTAATATTGCTTTCGCACAAAGATCGGGGCGAGTAAAATAGCCGCTGGTCTAGCGTCCGCAGGAACTTCCCGGAAACCAGGGGCGCAAAGCAAAGGCGCAGTATCGGTAATCGCTATTGGTTGGTGGTGCGCGATCGCCCGCCGTACTGGTTCCCATCGCTCCATCACCAAGGTCTTACCCTGCCACTTCCTTCCATCTAACCCCCCCCGATCTTGCTGCCCCGGCCAATATTCTGCTTCTATATAAATCTGGTTCGATTCCGGCAAGTCGCGGACTACCATGCACACATCGCAGCCCATAGGGCTGGCAGTTTGCCTCACAATCTCATCGAGGACTCGTTGGGGGTCGAGATTGGAATTGAGGGCGTTAGTGATGCGGTTAACCAGAGCTTCCCTTTCTGCCTGTTGCTGTAAGGCTTGCTGCGCTGCGTGCAACCTCCTCTGCATCCGGTGACGCTCGATCGCATATTGAATAGAACGCACTAGCAAGTCTGGATCGGCATTACCTTTAACGAGGTAGTCTTGGGCGCCTGCTTGCACTGAAGCAATGGCGATCTCTTCATCGATGAGACCGCTCATCACCACAATCGGCACGTCTGGCGCCGCATTCCCGATTCTTTTCACCGTCTCTAACCCGTTTCCGTCGGGCAAGGATAGATCCAACAATATTGCTGAATAAGGTTGCAGTGCTAAGCACTCAATTGCTTCTGCTAGCCGAGTTACGTGGAGTAGCTGAATCGGCGGCTCGTACCCTTTCCGCAGCATTTCCTGCACCAGACGGGCATCGCCTGGGTTGTCCTCCACTAACATTATCTTGATGGTTTCTGGAGGCATAGTTCAAGCCAAAGTGGCGGTTAACATTATCTATGCGGGCGTTTTGCTTACTGCCCTGAAATTAAATCTAAATCGTTTACTTTCGCCAAACTTGGTGTTTCGAGCCAGAATCTCCAGGGTCGTTTTGATAAAGCTCAACAACAGATCCCGAGCGACTGGCGCGATTAATGTGCAAGACGGCATGTAGATTCTAGCTATTATAAATAGCCTGACTGGTCTGTGGATGTTGCCATAATTACCACAGGGCTTTGTTTGAGATGATTTTTGTTCGTAATTCCGCAGGCTCATCTCACTTGTGAACATTTACAATTAATCACCCTCACTCCACCGCGAACGGGGGGAAGTAAGCTGTCACACCTTTAATTTACCTGTTGTGGTAAAAGGCGAGAGAATTTGTTGCTTTTCCCACAATATATGAAGGCAGGCAATTTCAATGCTCATTAGCTTACACTTCTCGGTCTGTGTAAGCAGATTGGGCTTGATGTTTTTACCTTCATTGAGATGCTCTCCATTTCTTCGAGCGCCTCACATCCAATAGCTTAGACTTGCTTGGCGTCTTACTGCGGTAATGCTAAAGCTTCTTTACTATCGTCAGCTACATTTGGCTTACTTAGGCTTTGACCCATTTAGGAAATTTTCTGCGAGTCAGCCGTATATCCCCTAGATTACCTTCTATTAACACAATCTAGGCCATGCTCTTGCTAATATTCAGAGTTATGAATTATTAAATAAATATTCAGATTTGAGGTTTGGGAATTTTATATCTTTACCCTACAGTTGATTTAACTATTTAATACTTTATTTCCTTACTAATCAGAATATTGGCTGTAGCAGAAGCTAGAACTCACCTTCTTCTGTGTGTCTAGAATATTGTATCGAACTTGTAACTATTGTCGTTAAAACTACCGATGCATGACTTAAATACAGATATCCTAGTGTTTATCGCTACTGTAAACACCAGAAGCACCTTTACTAGATTTTTATAGGATCGGCAAGGGTGAAACTACTCTACTTTTACGCGATAGCTCTTAGTGCATTTAACTGCTAGAGCGCCTACCAGGACATGATCCCCAGGATAGATGGTCGTATCGAATCGACACAGCTACTATCTAAATAATCAGAGCAATTGCAGCAGCCAAGGCTCTTTTCTTTTTGTATATAAGCGCCCAACCAAAATATGCGAACCGCTCGAATTTCACCGCTGTGGGAACGAGTGCCCCCCAGATCGTATGGTGGCAGCCAACTGACGACAGGCCGCCTGACAAAACAAGTATTGCGCCCGCTCCCCAAGATATACAGCTTGTGTTTATGGGGGTTGCTAAAAAAACGCACGGCTAATAAGCGGGTTATTTCAAGACTAGGCCAAAGCTGCGATCGCTCTATTTTATTGGCGGACATTCTTTAGGTGATTATCCTCACATATCGAATCAAAAAAAAATTGTAAAATTTCTTTGTTCAATCGCTACATTCCCGATCCCAGACTAGCTTTTTAAAATTACTTGTTTGCCCTCTGGAGCTTAAAAATCATGAACTTGAATACCTGTCCTTGTTGCGGTGGTTTGTTATTACGCCATGCTCGCCAGCGGGGTATTTATTGGTTTTGCACCTCCTGTCGCCAGGAAATGATGCCTCTGGTGGGTGAGAAGAAGCCTGTTTGCAATACATTGAAGGTGCGATCGCTCGCCACTACTGCGGCGAAGCCATAGGATAAATTTGTTTGTTCCTCATTGCTCGCGAGCGATTACGGAGTTATAAGTTATAAATTCATAACTCATAACTCATAACTCTCCCGCCCCCGCCAGCCCCCATTGCCCTGATACAATCAGCTTGGAAATAGTTAGTGGCAGTGGATAATGCTCGCAGCTGTACTTTACGGACAAGAAGATCTGCGCCTCGAACAAGTAGCCGATCCGACGCCTGATGCTGGTGAAGTCGTGATTCAAGTGGCGGCGGCGACTACCTGCGGCACAGATTTGAAGGTCTGGCGTCGCGGGGGTCATGCAAAAATGCTGCGTCCTCCTACCCTGTTCGGTCACGAAGCTGCTGGGCGCATTGTAGCGATGGGCGCAGGTGTCCAAGGTTGGCAGATAGGCGATCGCGTAGTAGCTAATAACTCTGCACCTTGCATGAGTTGCTTTTTTTGTCAACGCCGAGAATATTCTCTTTGCCCCAACTTGACTTGGAATAACGGCACTTTTGCCAGTTATCTAAAAATTCCAGCACCGATTGTCCAGCACAATTTGTTGCCCATTCCAGGGGAATTGCCCGACGATCTAGCCTCGATGACTGAACCTTTAGCTTGCGTGCTGCATGGCACTGCGCGTTCTAATGTCCAGCCTGGGGATAAAGTGGCAGTCTTGGGCGATGGTGCGATTGGCCTGATGTTCGTCGCGGCTCTAACTCACCAGTTAGATGCTGAAGTAGTATTATTTGGAGGCAACGACCAGCGTCTGGAAATTGGGCAAAAGCTGGGGGCGTCTCAGACATTCAATTACCATCAGACACCAGATATACCAGCAACAGTGAAAGAACTGACAGACGGGCTGGGTGCAGATGTAGTAATTGAAGCGACCGGAGTACCAGAAGTTTGGGAAAGCGCGATCGCGATCGCGCGTCCTGGTGCCACAGTTAACTTATTTGGCGGTTGTCCCCGCGATACTTCTATCACCGTCAATACAGAACAGTTGCACTACAGCGAACTAACCCTTAAAGGTGTTTTTCACAACACACCAGCCTACGTGCGAGATGCCCTATCGCTGATTGCCAGCCGATCCATACCATTTGAATTACTCATCAGCGATCGCCGACCTCTCAAGGATTTAGAGCAAGTCTTCTGCGATATGAAGAATCGTAAGGCGATTAAGGTAGCAATCGACCCCAGTATGGCATCTTAAGAATAGATGGAAGACAAATTCTGCATCATCAGGGCGTCGTGCATCGCGTCCATTTATAAATTTTTGTGGTGACGAATTTGGCTCTTAGGAGGAGTTATGGGTATATTCAGACGGCGGTCATTCTTGTCACAAAAAGAGCAAACAGCAAAGAGCAAAATTAAATACTTATTTCTTTTGCCGTTTAACTTCTTACTTTTTACTTCTTCAGCCAACGCCTTACCTGGTCAAAGTACAGACGAAGTTGTTGCGTGGATCAACGCCAACCCCACCCTTAGACCTGGGATTGGCGATGGGTTGCAGGTGCGTAAGAACGATACAGCGCGGGTGCGGTTTAACTTTGACGCTACCATCCTTCCTCCCGGCCAACTTACTCTTCCCAGAGATAACAACACTATTCGCACAGAAACCTTTTCGTTCTTTGACACGATTAATGGCGTTACACCAGGGCGTCTCAAAGAAGCGCTGAGGATAATCTATGGGCTGGATATTTATCAAGATTACGATCGCGCAAAACTTGTATATGTCTACCCCAGCCCACAAACAATAGATCTAGCTAGGCGGGAGAATAGGATTCTGTTGGAGGCGCAACAAGGAGAACTGCGCTTAGGAGATAGATACGCTTACTGGATGGAAGTTACCCAAGCACAGAAAGGCAAGGCATTCAACGGTCAAATGACGATTTTTCTTAGAGAAGACTTGGACAAGCTGGAGACTCAGTTGCGCGGGCGCTGAAAAATTATGAATTTTAAGAGCTAAGTTTCATAATTCATAATTGCCAAACCCCAGCAAAAATACTCTTAACCGCTGTGGTAATTCGTTTTAAGTCTTCATCCAGCAGGGGTGGCCAGTTCACCCCAGACTGGCGTCCGGCTTCAAAGCGCTGTCGGCTCTCATAAGACAATTGATACAGCGCATAAATTAATTCTCGGTCAAGATTCGCTGCACCTTGCAAATTCTCAAACATTATTTTAAGTGCCAGCAAAATATTAGTTACCTGACCGGGAATCGGTGCTTTTCCCATTTTCAGCCGCACCAGCAAAGCATCAAAATTTTGCTCTGAAGCCATGCCTTGAGTAATTAGAAAGCTACGAGCAGTTTTGTAATCCATTCTAAGTTTAAATATGTTGACGGAGGCGGAATTCATCGAATTTCACAACCTGCGATTCCGGTTCCCGCGTGTCGAAGCGATAGCTGCTCACCGTACCAGCGCCAGTGTCTAAGATGCTAAAGACAGTAATATCATTACTGGCAACATAGGGCAAAGGCTGGCCATCTTCACCCACGAGGGGAGCGATCGCAGGTACTATAGGCTCCAGTCCATTGGGGTTGCCAGTTACAGCATAATCTGATCCAAAGTTTGATGGGAGCGATCGCTTCTTATCACCAATAAAAGCACCGTAAGAGTTACCTACATTTGAAGTTTCCAAAAAGTGCATCCCTTTCTGACTAATAAAGCGATTCCACAAGTGCGAATGTCCGTAGAATACAAGCTGCACGCCTGCTGTCTCTAACAACGGCACGACATCGCGAATTATATAATCTGCCTGTTTAGGGTACTCGTATCGCACAGCTTTTATGCTCCCATCTGCATTATTTTCGCGTACCTGAAGCGGGTCGGTGTAGGCAGGAACTATATTCTCCCCCAGAGAATGCGGCGGGTGATGAAACATTACAATCTTGTACTTCGACTCCTTAAAATCCTGGCTGTTAAGTTCTTCCTCCAGCCATTTATATTGAGTGCTACCCTTGGCAATTGGTTCAAAAATGTGTTGTCCGTATCCCCAGTTAATTGGGTCGTTCAAGTCTTGCTCTCGTTCGGAAAACTTTCCCTTAGTTTTTGGATCGATTCCCCAAGGACGCCACACATTCGTAATGTAGAGTACTACCAAGCGCACGTCTCCAAAAGTTACGGCGTAGTATTTTTTACCGCCTTCGTTGCTCTGGGGTAAACTGAAAATCTCTTCATAAGTATCGGTGTTAAAGGAATTGTCTTTCACCGAAGTTTTGGTAGATTTTAATTCCTGGGCATCCAAGCGGGGGAAAGCATCGCTGAACTGGTCATCCAGACTGCTGTCCATTGAGAAGCGACCCATTACTTCATGGTTGCCAATTGTGGCGAACATGGGGGCGTGTTGGAGGAATTCGCCGCCTTTATAAATTGTCCCCACACCGTTCTTTTCAAGTTCAAATTTTGCCCGACCTTGGAGAGCAGGAAATAATGCGCCGCCTCTGTTATCATCAAACCACTCTGAAGCGCGGTCGGGAACGTTTACCATATCGCCAGCAAACAAGACTGCATCGACTTGCCCAACACTCTCCGCTGCTTTTTGCAGATTAGCAGATGTCATGGGCTTGAGCTGATGGTCGGAGGTGAGTAGTATTTGAATTGGCGTCCCCGGTGCAGGTGTGGGCGCAAGAGTAAACTGCTTACTATTAATAGTTTTGCCATCTTCCCGGACGCTACTCACGCGATAAGGTACGCGGGTGTTTGGGGTTAATCCCGTGACGGTGGCTTGGTGACGCCAGATGTCGCGCATTGTAGTTTGCTTGTAAACTTGAGCGTCAGCGGTTTGTTTGCCTACTCTAGATTTTTGGTCTTCCCTTGTGCGGCTGAGTTTTGTCGTCGTGGCGATCGCGCTTTGCTGTAAATTTTCACCATAGGCAACTGTATGGCGCGAACCTGCAAACTCGGTAAACCACACAACTTGCACCAGGTTGCTTGCCGGAAATTGTAAAAATGGATCTGTTAGTAACTCGCCCGCTGATTTCATAGATGGCAGCGCAGTTAATGGCACAGTAATTAGAGTAAGGGATACAAGAACTATTAATACAGCCCTTAGCAGTTTAGATCTTTGCTGTATTTTATTCATGGGGTATATCGTGGTTGGAAATTTAAATTTCTAGCAAGATGCCCAAGATATGCAGAAATATGCAAAATTTTAAATAAAAAATTTGCCTTCAGTTTTGAAGCTTTATCGGCTCAATCTCTGAAGGCATTACCCTATAGGGGTTTTATATTTAATTTGTACCGATCGGAGCGGCGGGATTCGAACCCACGACCCCTACTACCCCAAAGTAGTGCGCTACCAAGCTGCGCTACGCCCCGTAATTTCATCGGCATAGACAAATATAACACGCTATTAAAGTTTTGAGTGAAAAGAAACCAAGTTTGTTGTTAGTTTTGAGTTTTTAGCTGAATTTGAGTGGAGGCTAAGTATACTGGAGGGGGCGACATAAAACTAGAGAAGTGTATGCATAAGCGTTCCCCGTTTGATACAACCCAGATTATGTACCGAGCTGAGGAGCTGGTTAGTGCTGCCTCCAATCGCTATCGGATTACGGTTCAAGTGGCGAATCGTGCAAAGCGTCGTCGCTATGAAGAGTTTGATACTGAGATGGACCCGATGATGAAACCAGTACTCCGGGCGATTACTGAGATGTCAGATGAGCTGACACAACCGGAAATTATTGGTGATTAGAGGAAGGTTTCGTGCGTGGCGAGGAGTTTGAGGAGCGATCGCTTGGCATTCAAAAACCTAAATGCAATAAAAACTGGCAGGGTTCAAAGACGAATCCTGCGTTTTGCTTTTGCCGCCCTGATTGGTGTCTGCCTGGTTCTTGCAGGTGTGGGCATTAAACACTCAGGCGGCTTTTTTTGGGCAAGCTACGATATAGCCGTTGCCCAGCGCTTTAGTCCGTCAGATGTGGCAAAGCAAGTCTATCAACGCCTACCGGATTTCCCCCAAGAAAACCAATACGTTAGTAAGGAAACGGGCAAGGTGGCGACTGATAACACTCTGGCGAATCGCTTGATCCGCTATCACATATATGTGAAAAATCGTCCCCCTATATATCGGCTGGATTGGAAAATGACTCTAGCTGATTATCTCGGTGCTAACGAGTACCTGCGAGAAGCAGTGTATCCGGGTTACGATACTTTGCAGAAAAATCCGATGGAGGGTGACAGGACAGCGATTAATCGCTTGAATCGCTCTCAGCGCGAAGCTTTGATTAATGTTCTCGTTACCACTTTTGATCCCAAATACAACGAAAGAGCAACACCTACCCCTGTGGCGTCACCTAAGCCACCTACAAACTCCAGGCAAAGAGCCACCCCAACGCGACCAAAGCCGGGAGATGCTCAGTTACTAAAGCCTTAGAAGCGGTAATTGGTAATTAGTAATTGGAGGTAATTTTAATCAAAAATCCAAAATCCAAAATCCAAAATCCTGATGGAGCGTGTTGTTAAGAGTGGAGAGGGTTGGCGTATCGGCTGGAACCCCAACTCCGATGAATTTAAAGGTTTGGTGGCTGGAGAAAATTGGGCTATTGAACTTACTGAGCCGGAGTTGAATGACTTTTGCCGATTGTTGGGGCAACTGGCTGAGACTATGAGCCAGATGACCGCCGAGTTAATGGATGAAGAGAAAATTGCCTGTGAAGCCGAGAGCGATCGCCTGTGGATGGAAGTAGAAGGCTATCCCCACGCTTACAACATTCACTTTATCCTGAACGCAGGACGTCGCGCCGAAGGCACTTGGCCTGCGGCAGCTGTTCCTGGTCTAGTTCAAGCAGTTCAGACGTTAATGGTGTTTTGAAGGCTAAAAACTTATTTTTAATCTTCTTTGGGGCCGAACACCATTTGTAGAAGCATTGTTTCTCCACCTTGACAGTGATATCTGTCCGCCCAAGCGCGGATTACTTCGTCGAGTTCTTCCATAGCTCGATCGATGCGATCTGAGGGAATATCCAGTTCTTCCAAGATCCGCATTACTTTGGGCTGGCGTTCTGCCCAATCTCTCATAAATCGGAAGTAACGCGCCGTATCCTCAATCATGATGTAGGTGCGTTCTTCGTCATCTGCGGGTGAGTAGAAAGGCCGAGTTAAGGCGTAGAAGGGCAAACCCCAAGGGGAATCAATTCGCGTTACTGTCCCAGAATAGATTAAGCGCCGCTTGATGTGTTCGGCCATTGCTTCGCTTAGCTCAAGATGCCTACTTTCTGGTAAATCTACTTGCGATCGCTTGTGCAGAAATTCGATTAATTCTAGGAACTGAAATGAGTTGATCAGTTGAGCATCTGGCAGGTTATCGGGCAGTTTTTGCTCAATGTACCGCTTTTCCTCAGCCGTTAGACTCGTACTAGAAATGCGCGATCGCCCTGGTTGCCAGGGATATTGTTCCAGCCAAACATAGGGAAACTCAATCAGATAGCGTGGCTCTTGAGAGCCTAGCATCTTCAGGAGCTTGCCTTTGGTTAAGGCTTCCTTGACTTCTTCAACAATGACCTTCACCCGCTTTGGTTCTATGTGGTGCAGGTGTCCGGTCATGCGGATATTTTGTCCCTGCTCTAGATAGGTCATGTATATCGCACATTTTGCAGCTGTGGCAGCCGCATCCAGAAAGGCTCCATGTCGGTGCCCGCTGGTTCTCATGGCACTAAAAGCGAGATATAGCATGATCTGATCCATAGCGCTGGGGCTAAGGCTTTTGATCAGATCGATATCGTTAATCATATTAGGGGCGGTCACATTGCAAGGGTACAACAGTTTCGCTTATTGGTGAAAATATCACCATTTACTACCTAAGCGGATTGAGTTCAACTCGCTGGTTAAACACCCTGAACTCAATGCACCCCAATATTTAAACGGAAAATTCTCTCTAAATTATATAAAAGAAATGCACCCTTAAGCATGCATTCGCTGCGCGATCGCTATATAACTTATCAACTGCGCTCCTGACGCTACTGCCAGACGGGGCGCTCTCTCGGTTAGCTCTGGTGCTTACAGGTGAAACCTGATGATGCTTTCTGAACTTGTTGCTATTGTTAACACAAATAATATGGTTTGTCAATAACAGCAGTCTGAGATAGAAGAAAGCAATGCGGGCGATCGCCTCCTACTCATCTAGACGGACGGGATCTGCGAATTAACTTACCTCTCAGAGTTTCTTCAGCGGAAATACCCTCATTAATGCATGTAGGCCACCACACGCCTGTGCGGTTTGAATACAAATTTTATTTTTAATCCGCCCTTCACTTCGTTAAAGGGTAAACTCTAGCAGACGCGAGGTTGTGTAGTTGCCAATTTTATCCGCAGAGTTTATTTGTCTTGTATTTCTCAATTTCGGAAATGGGTAATAACAAAGTATCTTCTATTTCTTGTCGTACTTCGTCACTTACTTCACTGCTATTCATGCAATCTACAAGCAATTTATTGGCATCGTAATACTTCTGGAGTAATTCTTTCTGCTCTTTGCTGAACTGCCAATCGTGACCAATATTGCGATGTTCAATCATCACGGCTCTTAATTGCTCAGTCCATGCTTGACCGTTAGCTTGCCACCACTGCTCAAAGTTTTCCTTGTCTTTAAGCAGGTCTGGTAGTTGAGCTTTTAGTTTTCGTAGGGCTTCCTGCAATTTATAATGTTTAACGGTACAATCCCAGGCCAACTCAAGGGCCGATTCAAGGTTACTGTCAAGAGCAGAATCGATAGCAAGGTCGTCGGCTTCGATCAGCGCCAGGTCGCTGACAAAGTGAAGATAAGGAGCGACATCACGAGCGAGCGCACAAGCAAGATCAAATTCGCTGGCAAGGCGAGAATCAGGGGTTTCGTCCCTAGAAACTTTCCTGGAAAAATTAGAGCTAAAGTTACGGTAAATAGCAACATCGAGACCACCTATGTGGCTCATAGCAAGAGCAAAATAAAAAGCTCTAATTGCTGCTGGCTTAAAGTTAATTTCATCCGCAAGATATCTTCGTGTTAACCAGACTGGTTTATATGTACTTTTAACTGAGAGAGATTTCTGAACTAGCCACCTAAGAAATGGCTGAAATGCTTCATTGGCGATGATTAATTCAGTTTGTTGCTTCATTGACGCAATAAGATCATCAACGTTTTGCATTTGGCATCATCTCCGCAGTCAAGAGAAATACTTCACGCCACCGACTCTCAGTAATGTGGTTTGCCAGATTCTCCAAAGCCTGTGAACCAGAACTGTCAACAAAGTGTTTAGCGGTAAAATACTCTTGAAAAGTCAAATGAGAAAACGAGTAAATTCCCTTTGCACGTTCTACTAATAAACCATGCTGTGCTTCAATGGCTCGCAGTACCGCATCACTATCCAGTTCCAATTGGGATGAGTCAGTTTTTGCATCAGGTAAAGTGCAGAGATAGTTGGCGATGAGTCGCTTGACTTCGCTTTGTTCAAAGAAGTAGTAGCCTTGCTCAAATGTGATAGCAGCCACATGAATCAGCAGCTTGATTTTGCGTGGTAATGACAAATTATTATAAACTTCATCTCGTTCAATCTTCCTTTCTTCATCCCATCTGACTAGCAAAATTTCCAGTCCCTCCTCATACAGCGTGGAGCGTTTCGATGGAAATTCCCCTTTTTCTTGGAAAACAAAACAGGTTAAATTCAGTAATATTGGTGTGACAGCCAGGTTGCGGATGCGATTATTTTGTGGCAAATTCAGCTTATCAATAAATCGTTTCGCCGTCGCTTCCCCCTCTACCGGGTTATTCTGGGCAACTGCTACAAACCACTTTTTAGCAAAGGCTTCTACTTGCTCAGGTTTAAAATCTGCTACCTCGACTTCTGTGAAATTTTCATCCACAAACCTGTACTTTCCGGCAGCAATGCGACAGGTGATAATAAACTGATTTTGGAAATACGTCTCACAAAATTTTATAATCTGGTCTACAACAACATCATCATCAGCCTCGGAAACCTCATCCAAACCATCCAGCAGAATTAAGGCACGACCCTGAGTAAGTACGGTTTCTATTACCGTCTCATCGGCAAGGCCACAAGTACGGAACTCGTTTTTAATGTAGTTAAATAGATTGAAATTAAATTCACCCTTAGTATCTTTAGCAAAGTTTTTCAGCCTGATAAAAATTGGTATCAGGCGTGACTGAAACTCGCCGTTATCGCACTGAACCGCTATCCACTGTAAAAATGTGGTTTTACCCGCCCCTGGTTTGCCGAGTACCATCAGCTTAGAGTACCTTTCCACAGCGTCCTTACCTGGTACTCGTTTTTGAACCCTACCCAGTCCCTGTCTGTCAAAATCATCTGATTCTGGGTTGAAGCCTTGCAGCAGATCGGAAATTTCTAGCCATTGCAGGCTGGTTATCTTCTCCAATACATTGACATCGGTGTAGATTTCCGCCGTTGCGATCGCCCGTTCAATGTCCAGCATCCGCATTTTGCCGCACTGTTCTTGGATTTTGGCGCGGCGGAGCGATCGCACTTGTTGCACCAAAGTATCAATATCAGTGCTGTTGTCTTGAGCCTGCTCATCTAGATTAGGTTCAATATCTCCATCTTCATGCCTCAGACCCAGTGCAGTATAGATTTTGTCAACGGTGTAACGGCTAACAGGCCAGCCGTTAAAGAACCTTGAAACTGGCTGGTAAGATAAGCCTGCCTCCTTTTTCAGGTCTTTTTTTATCCATCCCTTATGGTTGAGAGCCTCATATGCCTTTTTGATACCTTGTTTAGATGCCCGGAGTTTAGATGCCCGGACTGAGTGGCTGGCCATAACTGTAAAAAAATCGGCTATTTGTCTAAATCTTAAATTTTCATTAAGGCTGTTTGGGGTTGAATTTCACCACTAAATCAAATTAGTCATACAAAACTCATATCAGTCAATGCCCAATTCACACGGAAATCACACAAGTCACATCTAAGTCAAATATAGCTCACAGACTTAGCCAGAGAAGGCTTTCAGCGGCTCGTGCCATTCTGTAGGTGTTGAATTGGAAAGCACTCATATGGACTTCATCGTAAACCTGATTATCAACTTTCTGATATCTTGGCTTGCCCCCAAAATAGGCGATCGCGCTTGGAAAATGCTCTTAGAAATGCTAGCCAAACTGCGCGATCGTATATCCCAAATCCCCGACGATTGGGACGACTACGACGGGGGTTTGTAGTGATGAAAATAAGGTGGGCATTGCCCACCCTACTATTGAGCGGATTAATAATTATAAGAGGCGCGATCGCTACTCACAATCCAAAACAGCAGGCGATCGCGAATGTGAGTGCCAGAATATAAGGAAGAATCACGACTAGCTGAAACCATGCGACAAGTAATTATCTATCCCGGCGAAGATGGCTACTGGGTGGTTGAATGCCCCAGCTTACCAGGTTGCAACAGTCAGGGAAAAACCAAAGAAGAAGCGATCGCCAACATCAAAGAAGCCATTGAACTATACATCGCGGTTTTGGAAGAAGATGGCCTACCTGTTCCGAAAGAACGTTTTGAAGCATTTGTAGTTGTTTTGTGAATAAAATACCCAGAATTTCGGGACGCGAATGTGTAAACGCTTTAGCTAAGGTTGGTTTCTACTTCAAACGACAGCAAAGCAGCCATATAATTTTGCGTCGGGACGATCCCTTTGCTCAAGTCGTTGTGCCCGATCATAGGGAACTGGACACAGGGACACTTCGAGCTATCATCCGAGATGCTGGCCTTAGTGTAGATGAGTTTATCGAGCTAATGTGAGAGCGCGATCGCGGAGATCTGGCGTTAATTGAGAGACTAAATTTGTATGAGCTAATAGTGGCCAATCTCTTAAAACAAAAACCCGGTTTCTTGTAGAAACCGGGTTTTTATACTATCTGAATGATTTTAGATTTTGGATTAATCCAAAATCTAAAATCCAAAATTCCTAAAGTTGTTTCACATCAGCAACTAACTTCGCCACAACATCACGCGCACTGCCAAAAAGCATCATGGTTTTGTCTTTGTAGAACAAATCATTTTCCACACCAGCAAAACCCGCACTCATACCGCGCTTAATCACAATCGTGTGCTTCGCCTTATCTACTTCCAAAATAGGCATTCCGTAAATTGGGCTGCTCGAATCAGTTCGCGCTGCTGGATTCACAACATCATTTGCCCCAATAACCAAGGCAACATCCGTCTGTTCAAACTGGGGATTAATATCATCCATGTCGTACAACTGCGGATAAGGCACATTCGCCTCAGCCAACAACACGTTCATGTGCCCAGGCATCCGTCCGGCAACTGGGTGAATCGCATACTTCACTTCAACTCCCAGTTTTTCCAAACCATCAGCCAACTCGCGTACAGCGTGCTGCGCCTGCGCCACTGCCATCCCATACCCAGGAACAATGACTACAGAGCGGGCATAACCCAGCATCATCGCGCCTTCTTCACTATCTATGCTGCGTACAGCTTTATCGCCAAGATCTGCACCTGCACCGCCACCAGATCCACCAGCGCTACCAAACGCACCAAATAACACGCTTACTAAGGAGCGGTTCATCGCCTTACACATGATCTGGGTGAGGATCAATCCAGACGCGCCAACCAAAGCACCAGCGATGATCAGCATATTGTTCATCACCACGAAACCAGCAGCCGCAGCAGCTACCCCCGACAAGGAGTTCAATAGGGAAATTACCACTGGCATATCGCCCCCACCGATGGGAATGACGAACAAAACGCCCAGCAGTAAGGAAACAGCAACCATTCCCAAGAAGACGGGCAGGTTTTGCGGGTCGATAGCTAGGAAGACTGAACAAACAACAAAGCTAACTAGCAGTAAGGCATTAATTGGTTGCTGGAAGGGAAATGAGATCGGCGAACCACTAATCAGTCCCTGCAATTTGGCAAAGGCAACCATACTGCCTGTAAAAGTTACACCACCGATAAAGACGCTACTGATGATCGAGAGATTGGCGTCAAGGGGTATTGCTTGCTGCGTTCCCAGCAACCGCCAGAATTCTGCTACGGCTACGAGGGCTGATGCTGCACCTCCCAAGCCGTTGAGCAAACCCACCATTTGGGGCATATCGGTCATTTCTACTTTATAGGCTGCGATCGCTCCCAATACCGAGCCAATCAGCAAACCCACCAAAATCATCTCGTAGTTCAGCACCTGCCGATCCAGCAGCGTCCCTACTACAGCAAGCAGCATCCCTACAGATGCCCACAAATTGCCCTGACGAGCAGTTGCTGGCGAACCCAGCTTCTTCAAACCCAGGATGAATAAAGATGCCGCCACTAAATAAGTCAGCTGTATCCCTGTTGGCAGAAAATCCGTCATATCTGTTGTTAGTTCTAGTTGTTGGTTGTTAGTTGTAAGGGGTCAGCAATAGCGCGATCGCTTATCGATTTGGATGCGCGATAAATATGCTCTTGTAGCGACGCCGATTTATCGCGTCTCCCACTATGCCTTGACTTCCTTCTTCTTAAACATTTGCAGCATTCGATCTGTTACTAGGAAACCGCCCACCACGTTGATGGTTGCCAGTACGATGGCAATCAAGCCCAAAATAACGGTTAAATTTGACTCGCGTGGCCCAGCAACAACCAGTGCGCCGATCACGGCAATTCCAGAAATCGCATTAGCTCCAGACATCAGAGGGGTGTGTAGCGTTGGCGGTACTTTGTTGATGACTTCAAATCCTGTAAAAGATGCCAGGACAAAGACAAACAACGCAGCAATCAAGGCTTCATTCATATCAGGTGATAGTTCTTAGTTTTTGGTTGGAACTGTTACTTGTTACTTGTTAGTTAGTCTTCCTACTAATGACTAACCTAATCAATTACAAAACTAGGCATTTACTGCTAGCTGAGTCAAAGCATCCCGCACTCGTTGATTGAGAATCTCGCCGTTGTGAGTAACGCAAGTGCTGCTAACGATGTCGTCTTCCAAATTCAGCTGCAACGCGCCATCTTTAATCAGATATTGCACCAACGTCAAAACGTTTTTGGCATACATCTGGCTGGCGTGTATTGGCATCGAGGAAGGTAAGTTAATCGGGCCAATAATTGTAACGCCGTTGCGCTGGACATCTTTGCCTGGTTCCGTGCAGGCGCAGTTACCGCCTTGTTCTGCTGCCAAATCGACAATCACAGATCCGGGTTTCATCCGCGCTACCATCTCCTCTGTCACTAGGATGGGCGCTTTCCTACCGGGAACTTGGGCTGTGGTAATCACCACATCCGAGTTGCCTACGTGTTCTGCTAATACTTCTTGGGTGCGTTGCTTGGATGCTTCGGAAATTTCCTTGGCATAACCACCTGCTGCTACGGTTTCTTCTTCGAGTTTGACTTCGACGAATTTAGCACCAAGGCTTTGCACTTCTTCCTTCACTGCTGGACGAATATCAAAGGCTTCGACAACAGCACCGAGTCTGCGGGCAGTTGCGATCGCTTGCAGTCCAGCTACCCCAGCACCCATGATAAACACTTTAGCCGGAGCGATCGTTCCTGCGGCTGTCGTCAACATCGGGAAAAACTTGGGCAATGCTGCTGCTGCAATTAGCACAGCTTTATACCCAGCCACCCCAGCTTGAGAGGATAAAGCATCCATACTCTGAGCGCGACTGCTGCGAGGAATCAGCTCCATACTCAAAGCAGTCACCCTGCGATCTGCCAGACGCTGCACTGTGCTTGGATTCCCCAAGGGATTTAAAAACCCTACCAACATGCCGCCTTCGGGCAGTTGATAAACTTCATGCTCTTTTGGAGCATTGACTTTCAGTAGGATATCGGCGCTACCCCACAAATGATTTGTATCGGAGATAATCTTTGCTCCTGCTGCTTCATAGGCGTCGTTAGAAAAGAAAGACGCTTCACCAGCCCCAGCCTCTACCCAGACTTCTAAACCCTGTTTTACCAATTTGGCAACAGTGTCAGGAATTAGGGCAACGCGATGTTCGCCAACTTCAATTTCTTTGGCAACCGCTATTCTCATGAAATCTCCTTTTTTCTGCCTAAATTTAGTACCGATGACATCAAAACTTACCTGAACTTGTTATGCCAGCACGAGCAGGGTTTTCCTCATTCTTTCGAGAGAATTCATTGCCTCAATTTCACGCGCTTCCCTCTGGTAGAGAGTAGGGTCGGTTGGCATCCGGTTGCTACTTTACAACAGCTTGCCTTGTGACGCCAGCGAGTGACACTCTTAGAGTCAATGCGGGGATTTATTAGCCATCTCACTTTGCATACTATGTCGATCCCCAATTTCGAGAAGGTATTTTTAACTTGTCTTAGGAATTCTTTAATTCAGTTATATAAAGCGAACGATTTTTTAGCAGTTACCTACAATATTTTTTTTAATATTTGTAACAACTCTGATACAGTCAGACATAATTGGCAATGAAAATACCTGAAAGGAGCGATCGCGTCGGCTTCTAAGTCTTACAGGCGGGGAAGCAGGCAATATATCCCCGATATTTAATCTGCCTGCGGAAATCAATTTCCGCAGGCTCCTAACGCCCGACTCCCCGCACCCCAATGGCACTTTTGTGTCACCAGCAACGTCACTGCCACAGATTTAGCTCGGATGCTCTACCGCGAACAAGTTGAAAATAGTAAAGTTTAGTAACAGCAGCCAGATTCCTACGATTGAGGTACTTGCCTATGTTTTCCATAAAATCCTCTAAGCAACGCATCGTTCTTTTTGGCGCGATGGCAGGTTGTTTGCTGAGTGGGTTGCCTGCGGTCACTCTGGCGCAAAGTCTGCCCGGATTAACCCTATGGGGGGGTGTTGAACGCAAAGATCAGCTAAATTACCGCTTGGATTTCGGCGGTCAAGCGGATCAGTGGGATCGGTACCGACTGAAGATTCCCTCCAACAAAATGGAATTAGGGGTTGCCGAGTTTGCCATTTCTTATCCCGATTACTACAAAGGCAAGTTTGACACCAAGCGCATTGAGGTGCTTGTTAAAGACAAAGCTGTGCCCCTGCAAGAGGTGAAGTGGGATAAAGAGAATCACCTGCTCCAGATTTACCTAAAGGAGCCGATTCAGGCGGGTAACAAGGTGGAAATACATTTATCTAACGTGAAAAATCCGCCCTTTGGAGGCATTTACTATTTTGAGTGTCGGATTCTCACGCCGGGTGATGTCCCCCTACCCCGTTACCTCGGCACCTGGATGTTGAGCATTAGTTAAGAATTGGGGTGTTCTGCTTTGTTGATGGTTTATCACCATCAACAATTGACCTTTTGACCAATGGCTGCTAAAACCTGCTATTGTAATAGATTGTGACTTTTTTTAACAGTCAAGCAGTCAAGCGAGAGTAATTTTTTATGACCAAGCGTACTCTGGGCGGCACCAACCGCAAGCGAAAAAGAACATCTGGTTTTAGAGCGCGGATGCGGACGAAAAACGGCCAAGCCGTCATCAAAGCACGGAGAAAGAAGGGACGTTATCGGCTGGCAGTTTAGCCAGAGTTGATATGGTAATGGCAGCTTACCGTGGCATTGCCTAAAGTAAATCGACTCAGGCGACGGCAAGATTTTCAGGCCGTGTATAAAAGGGGCATTCGTCGCAAAGCCCCTAATTTGACTTTATACGGTCTGCGTGCTAATGCTGGAGGGAAACGTGATGGCGGCTTCCCCCCGTCTTTAGCAGGAGGGAAAACAGACTTAAAATCCGAGGCTACAGAGGGTAATAAACCCCGATTAAAATCATCAGCTCTTGGTACGAATGCGACGCTAATTGGCATTTCTATAAGCCAAAAAGTGAGCAAAAAGGCAACAGTGAGGAATCGGATCAAGCGACAGATTCGGGCAGCCGCGCGATCGCTATTGCCCCGCCTAAAGCCAGGATGGCTGTTGGTAGTAGTAGTAGGACAGAAAGCTCCAGAGTGCGATTATGCTCAACTTTTGGGACAATTAGAGCAGTTGTTGGTAGAAGCAGAGGTATTAAATGGGAATTAAAGAGGAAACTTTTTATGAAGGTGGCCCCCACGTTGGCGATCTGATAATCAATATCCTGCTGGGATTCACAGTGATTTGTTTGCCTCTAACAGTGGGATCGATTGTGAGAGCGCTTTGGCTGCGCTACCGCATCACAAATCGTCGCATCTCGGTAACGGGTGGTTGGATGGGGCGCGATCGCACCGACATCATCTACTCCGAAATTGTTAAGGCAGTCAAAATCCCCAGAGGCTTCGGCGCCTGGGGAGACATGGTACTTACCCTGCGCGATGGCAGTCGTCTGGAGCTAAGATCCGTTCCTAATTTCCGGGAAATTTATTCCTACATAGAGGAGCAAGTCGCTGCCAGAACAGGTAAAACCAGCGGCTTCCAAAAGTAATAAAGTCTCTGCCACCATAAAGGCTGTCTTGCACAAAGCTGCCATTGGTGGCTTTGCATGACACCTAGATGTAACAAGATTCGATACATTAGATTAAGAAAACTTTACAGCGCCTAGCGGGACTAGGAACGAATGGACTTTGGTATCTCGTTTCTCTCCAATAACGTCATGCTGCCGATCCTGGATTTTTTCTACGGGATCGTGCCCAGCTATGGTCTCGCCATCGTGGCGTTGACACTCGTGATTCGCTTTGCCCTCTATCCCCTCAGCGCTGGCTCCATTCGCAACATGAGGCGAATGAAAATCGCCCAACCGTTGATGCAAAAGCGAGTCAAAGAAATACAAGAGCGCTACAAAGACGATCCTGCTAAACAACAGCAGGAAATGAGCGATGTCTACAAAGAATTTGGCAACCCACTAGCAGGATGCTTCCCCGTCCTGCTGCAAATGCCAGTCTTATTTGCTCTATTCGCCACCTTGCGGGGGTCCCCGTTCTCGGATGTAAACTACAACATCAACCTGCAAATCTTTCCGGCGGAACAAATTGAGCAAATCCAACCGCAAGCCTTCGCAACACCACCCCAAAACATCTACGTTGCCGATGGCGTTCATGCGCCATTAATAGCCAGTCTGCCAGGAGGCAACAATCTTGGAGTAGGGCAAAAAACAAATATCGAATTTCAAACCGTTTCTGGCCAACCCCTGAAAGCCCTTGCTGCCGAATATCCAGATACGAAACTTGCACCGCGTTGGAAGGTGGCCAAAGGCGAAGATAAGGTTCAACTGAATGAAGATGGGACTATCGTTGCACTCCAACCAGGAGAGGTGACAATTCAAGGAAGTCTTCCAGGACTAGCGTCAGATAAAGGATTTCTGTTCATTGATGCACTAGGGCGCGTCGGCGCTGTGGATCAAGACGGAACCGTCCACTGGGATATTGTGGGGATGGTGATATTCTTTGGCGTCAGTTTGTATATCAACCAGCTTCTAAGCGGCAGCAATCAAGATGCAGGTTCAAACCCGCAGCAAGCGGCGCAAGGTACGGTTAACAAAATCACCCCAATAATTTTCTCGGGGATGTTTTTGTTCTTCCCGCTACCAGCTGGGGTGCTGATGTACATGGTGATAGCCAACATTTTTCAAACCCTCCAGACATATATTCTGATGCGGGAGCCGCTGCCAGAAAACCTGCAAAAACTGGTAGAAGTGCAAGAAAAAGAAAAGGCCAAGAACGAAGAAAAAGCAATCCCTTTCGAGCCAAAAGCTTCTAAGAAAAAAGCTAGAGGGGAATCATGAGCGATCGCCAAATAGAGCGGGGGCAGCAGTGGCTTGAAGAACTGCTTAAACAGGGACAGTTTAAAACAGGTGTCAAGGCAGAAAAGCAAGCTTTATATCAACATACGGCAGGCGAAGCTGAACCAGGCGAAAGTGACGGCGACCTACCAGAAGCAGACAGCTACTGGTTGACCATCGACGAAACGAAACTGACACCGACACAAATCAATGCCTTGACTGGCCCTTCTGGTGCCACCCTCGATGCCATCCAGTATTTGGCTAATTCTATTCTCAACTTAGGTCAAGAGCGCGAGCTGCAAGGCTCATACACCATAGAACTCAACGGCTACCGCGTCCGGCGTCTGGCAGAACTCCGCGCTATGGCTCTTGAAGCCGCAGATACAGTGCGCTCCTCGGGTGAAGAAGTTGAATTGAGATCGCTCTCTTCAGCCGAGCGGCGGATGGTTCATACCTTTTTTCAGGATTGCGACGATATAGAAACTTACAGTCGCGGATCTGAACCAGATAGGCGTCTCGTCCTGCGCCTGCGGTAATTTTAGATTTTAGATTTTAGATTGGAGATAGGGGATTTATCCAAAATCAAAAATCTAAAATCCAAAATCATGTTCGGGAGGAGGGCAAAAGCCATCATGGAAAGTATTCACATTCCTCAACTGACAAAAGCGCCTCAAAAAACACAGGTAATTGAGGTTGATGAGTTTCTCCCCGACTTGGAAACGCTAACGCCAGTGCGCGGAAGGGTTTCTGTGGCACATAAGGGGAGCTACCTTGAGGTTTCCGCAACTGCGGAGACGATTATTACCTTAAATTGCCATCGGTGCTTGCAACAGTTCAATCATCGGTTATCGCTCAAAACATCGGAAATGATTTGGTTAGATGAATCCGCTGACCAACCTGATAATGGCCCGTTAGAACGAGAAACTGCCATTGAAGACTTGGTGGAGGCACTACCACCCCAAGGGTATTTTGAGCCAGAGGCGTGGCTATACGAACAGATGTGTCTGGCAATTCCTCCACGCCAACTGTGTGACGAAAACTGTCCAGGAATCCAGCCATCTGATAGCGTTGTTTCAGAACAAACTACGGATCGGCGCTGGGCATCTTTGGCAGATCTTAAAAAGCAGCTTTCCTAAAAAGGAAAAAGGCGACCCCCTCCCCCCTTCGCACGGGGGGAGGCAAAAAAAAGGAAAAAGAAAAAATTTTTATTTTTCCTTTTTACTCTTAATTTTTATTTTTTACTTTTATAACTACTGCCATGACATTCAATGATGAGTTTGAACTGCTAATGCGTGCCCGCTATCCCTTGATTTATATTCCGACGCCGGAAGAAGAGCGAGTGGAAGCAGCGATCGCGCAGTGCGCTCAACGGCTGGGCAATCGCGCCGTATATATATGGGATTTCGTCGATGGATACCAGGGCAACCCCAACGACGTTGGATTTGGACGCAGAAATCCCCTCCAAGCATTGGAATTTGTGGAAAAACTGCCTGCATCGTCAGCAGCAATTTTCATACTGCGCGATTTTCAAAGGTTTCTAGAAGATATCTCAGTATCTAGGAAACTAAGAAACTTGTCGCGCCGTCTAAAATCCCAGCCGAAAAACCTGGTCATCCTAGCACCTTCTATCGCCATCCCCGCTGACCTCACTGAAGTAAGTACAATTTTGGAGTTTCCACTGCCTGGAGCGAACGACATTCGCACTGAAGTGGAACGCCTAATTCATGCTACAGGCCAATCGCTTAGCGACAAAGTGTTGGATGAATTGGTGAGATCCTGCCAGGGGTTGTCGATGGAACGGATTCGGAGGATTCTGGCAAAGGCGATCGCTACTAGAGGGGAAATACAACCAGAAGATGTTGAGCTAGTTCTCGAAGAAAAGCGCCAAACAATTCGCCAAACACAAATATTAGATTTCTACCCCGCCAAAGAAAACATTTCTGATATTGGCGGTTTAGATAACCTAAAAGACTGGCTGCTGCGACGAGGCGGCGCATTTTCCGAACGAGCGCGGCAATATGGGTTGCCTCACCCCAGAGGCTTGCTGCTGGTAGGAATTCAGGGAACTGGGAAATCCTTAACCGCAAAAGCGATCGCCCATCACTGGCACTTACCCTTATTGCGTCTTGATGTGGGGCGTCTATTTGCTGGCTTAGTAGGAGAATCGGAATCCCGCACCAGGCAGATGATTCAGCTTGCAGAAGCCCTGGCTCCCTGCGTGCTGTGGATTGATGAAATTGACAAAGCATTCGCCGGAATTGACAGCAAAGGAGACGCAGGCACCACCAGCCGCGTCTTTGGCACCTTTATCACCTGGCTGGCAGAAAAGAAGTCTCCTGTCTTTGTTGTCGCAACAGCCAATAATATCCAAGCATTACCTCCGGAAATGCTCCGCAAAGGTCGGTTTGATGAAATATTCTTTGTTGGTTTGCCCAGCCAGGAGGAACGTCGTGCCATTTTTGGTGTACACTTATCCAGACTGCGGCCTCACAACTTGAATAGCTACGACTTAGACCGACTCGCCTACGAAACCCCTGATTTTTCTGGGGCAGAAATTGAGCAAACTCTGATTGAAGCTATGCATATTGGCTTTAGCCAAAATCGAGACTTCTCTACAGACGACATCTTGGAAGCCGCGAGCCAGATTGTGCCCCTAGCTCGCACGGCTCAAGAGCAGATCGAGTTTTTGCAAAATTGGGCAGCGGCCGGGAAAGCCCGTTTAGCTTCCAGACACAACAATTTAAGCAGTCGCATTCAGCGTCAACTTCAATAATCCCCCAGACCATCGTCTGTTATCAACTGACAACTAACAACTAACAACTAATAAATATTCATGAGTTTGTCAGGTCTTGCCAAATTTGTTCTAGGTGTTTTTCTGGCGATCGCCCTTTTGTTGGCTGCAACTGGCGCCACCGCCTTTTACTTTTTAACTAAACTCACAACAGCGCCTGAGAAACCCCTGTTTGCCGAGGAGCAACCCAAGTCTAAACCCGCTGCCAAAGGCAAAACTGCATCTGTAGCATCAAAATCAACACCCCCTTCCTCCAAAGCCAGCGCTTCAGCCACACCCGAAGAACCATCCACACCTAAACCGCTAGAACCAGGAGCCTACAAAGGCCGCGTTACCTGGCCCCAAGGCTTGAGTATGCGGGACGAACCAAATTTGGACGCTAAGAGAGTTGGTGGTATTGGATTCAACGAAACAATTGTGGTCTTACAAGAAAGCGCTGATAAAAAATGGCAGCAGGTGCGCGGGGAAACTGGTGAAGAAAAAGGTTGGGTCAAAGCTGGGAATATTGAGCGCGTTGACGAAAACGCTGAGAAAGCTAAAACAGAGTCAGCTCAATAGCTAATTGCAAATTTGTAATTGTTAATTCATCAATCGGTCAACTACTCTAGGGCTTAAACTATTAGCCGCGAGTCATTAACCGATTAAAATTTTATATTTTAAGAAATTTTGATTAATACAAATATTTATTTCGGTGGGAACTTAGGTTACACAACCTCATCAACACCATAACTGAAGTAAAACAAAGATTGGTTGCTAGCTCCATCGCGGGTTTGGGGGCTGCTAAGTTACTTCTTTGGTAATTATTCGAGGTCAAAAACCCACTGATAGATATGGGCATAGCTAGGTTAGGAGTGCAGCGTGTCTGGGTGCAGGGCTACCTATGCAAAAAAATATTTTTTTGTCAACAGCAAGGTAAGCAATCATTTGTTTAATAAATTCTCGGTAAAACCACGTAACAGAGGGGGGTGAGATGAACTAAAATAACTGCAAAACACCAGAAAAAATTGACAAAAAGAGGGATATTGCCGCTCTAGGCGTCCTTCAACAAAAAAGCTGGATTAGGGATTAAAAGTTTTGCAGGACAAGCATGGAAACCCTTGCCTATCTTCATCTGGCGTTAGCCTACGAGGAAACACGAGACGCAGTTTCGCCCGATTTGGGGGAGATGCTCGAAAGTCTCAACCCGACAAAAGAAACACTATTGGGCGAGAAACTGAAATTCGTTTCAAAACTAAACTGGCGATCGCTCTGTAGCGCTATAGCTATAGTCAGTATGGTTTTACCTGCGTCAGCAATACAGAAACAGGACAAAGGTTCTGAAGTAACCGATCTGCAAAATAAGCTGACAGCAGCAGAATACTATGACGGGCCTGTAACGGGATACTATGGCAAGTTGACCGAAGCAGCCGTTAAACAGTTTCAAAGTGCCAAGGGGTTAGCGGTAGATGGCGTAGCAGGTGAGGACACCCTAGAGGCGCTACAAAAACACATTGATGCTATCAGCAAGCGGGTAGTTGTCGTTGGTGTTGCTAAGCGCGGACTGCGATTGGGCGATCGCGGCGAAGAAGTAAAAGATATTCAGCAAAGGTTGAAAGCTGCTGGTTTTGATCCAGGGCCGATCGATGTGAAATTTGGAGCCAAAACCGCGCAAGCTGTCAGACAGTTTCAGGCAGACAGGGGTTTAGATGTAGATGGCATTGTGGGTAAAGAAACCTGGTTTGCCTTGGGCTATCTGGGATCTTCAAATTCTCCATACGTGGTAGCAGTAACGCCTTGGACTGGCGATACGATAAATCAAGTGATGCGCTATGCGCCTGATGCTTATCTGGATGAATCTAAATTTGCGAGTTATATTCATGCAGGAGCATTTCAAAATCAACCCAATGCTGAAAGTCAAGCGCAAAAGTTGCGATCGCTGGGGCTTGATGCACGGGTAGTTTACCTAAGATAAATAGTTGTTTCTTTGTTAAGCCAAACATACCTATTAGGCATCTACTTTTGGCTATATAGGGTAAACTGTGTATCAAAAGTAAGCCTAGTAAACCTATGGAAACTCTTGCTTATATTCATATTGCTCTAGCCTACGATACATACTCAAACGCAGATGATTCTTCAGCTCACATCTGCTTAGAGAAGAGAATGGCTGGATGTGAGGGTGAGTCTGTACCGCAGAGCCGGAAACAAGGTTCACAAAATTACTGGCAAAAGCGCTCCCTGCGTGCAGGTATTTACTTACTATCGTTTGCCGTCGGATTTGCGGAGCTTTTGACGGTAAAATCGGCGATCGCAGTGCTAAAGCAAGGAGCTAGAGGCGAGGAGGTAAGAACTGTCCAGCATCGCTTGCGCGATTGGGGCTACTTCAAACGTCGTCCCAGCGGTTATTTTGGCCCATTGACTAGGGATGCTGTAATGCGATTTCAGCAAGAAAATAACCTACCTGTTGATGGAATTGTGGGCGACGAAACCCAAGCATTATTAAACAAAGACAAGCCAACTCAGAAGGTGAGTTTGAACGCTGCTAGTCTTAGCAATACAAGTGAATTGCAGGCAGGCGATCGCGGCAAAGAAGTAGAACTGCTACAAGAACTGCTGACAGAACAAGGTTTCGACCCCGGTGGCACAGATGGGGTATTTGGCCCAAAAACCCAGGCTAGTCTCAAACAATTCCAAGAAAATAGGGGTCTAATCGCTAACGGCATTGCTGAGAAAAATACCCTAGCCGAACTGCGGTTCGACGACTATCGTCAAGCAAAAGCAGCCCAGCAAGAAGAAAGCGATCTTACAAAAGCAACGCAAAAAGGTGCAAATTGCCCCCTGTCTCCCAACCGCCCTTTTACCAGAACTTCCTCTAAAAATCCCTATGTAGTTGTAGTACCGGGGAATGTAGAGACACTGACTAAAGTGCGCGTGCATGAGCCTGATGCTTTTGTGGATAATGACCCAAAATTGGGGTGCCACGTTAACGCTAGAGAATTTGATGACACTGCCAGCGCTGAAAGTCACAGCAAGCTGTTGCAAACACACCAGCTCGATGCTAGGGTGGTTTACTTTAAATAGACACTGCATAGTATAGAGCTGTTTGTTAATAGCGAACGGCTAGGCTAGCTATTAAAAATTGGCCGGGTAAAAATATGGAAACCTTTGGTTATATTCATCTGGCTTTAGCTTACGAAACAGTAACAGAAGCCGATATTGTTCCTGTATGGGAGGAGCTGAAACTTTTTGAAAGGCTGAACTGGCGAAAGCTTTCTAGCAGGGCGAGTATTCATTTTCTATCCCTTGCCGTCGGCCTGTCGCTGTTAGCAATTGCAAGTCAGGCTCTAGCTGGGGTAAAACTTGGCAGTAGAGGTGAGGATGTAAAAGTAGTTCAGCAGCGTTTGCAAGAGCTGGGGTACTTTAACAGTCGTCCAAATGGCAATTTTGGCTCCCTCACTAGGACAGCAGTTATCCGATTCCAGCGAGATAACGGGCTGACGGCGGATGGCGAAGTGGGTAGAGAAACCGAAACGGTATTATTTGGTTCGCGTAGACTGCCTCAGATAGATAATTTCGACAGTTTTAGGGATAGCGATAGATTGCTAGGGCAGAGGCCGATTGAGAGGTTTGACTATGGTAGTCGCAGAAATCTATTACAACGTGGCGATCGCGGTGAGGATGTCAGTTTCCTCCAGCAATTGTTAGCAAGGCAAGGTTTCTACTATGGCAACATCGATGGGGTATTTGGTTCCCAAACAGAGCAAGGTGTACTGTCGTTCCAGCGGGCTAGGAATCTTTTCCCCGATGGTATTGCTGAAACAGAAACACTGAGGCAACTGGGTTATACAGGTAATATCGCCCAAGCACGACGCGATCGCTGTCCTACATCGGCATACAGCTTTTTTCCTAAAAATCGCTATGTAGTGGTAATACCGGGAACGGAAGATCGGCTCAGGCAAGTGCGGGCGTATCAGCCTGATGCTGTTTTGGAGCGGTCAAACTTAGGTTGCTATGTTAATGCTGGGGAATTTCCCAATCGGCAGCCTGCCGAAAATCTATCGAAGTTTTTACAAGCTTATAAGCTTAATGCTCGGGTAGTATACCGCCGTCGATAGAGGCGAAAAGAGTGCAACTTAATAGAATATTCGGGCTAAACTTACAAGCAGAAATTTCTCTGTGAAATTATGGAAACCCTTGCCTATATCCATATTGCTCTGGCCTACGAGGAAGCTGTCGCACCGCAGGTGCGCCAAGGGTACGACGCCGAAACGCTTCCTGTGCTAGAGAATGTGAAACTTTTTGAGGGAGTTGTCTGGCGTAAGCTTTCTAGCCGCGCCTGGATGTATTTTCTATCAGTTGCTATCGCCTGGGGATTTCTGGGTATAGCCAGTAAGGCTCTAGCTCAACTTAAACAAGGAAGTAGCGGCCCGGAGGTGACAGCCCTCCAGCAGCGTTTGCAGCAGCAGGGTTACTTGGGCGGGCGCATAACAGGCAATTTTGGTCCTGCAACCAGAGATGCCGTTATGGTATTCCAGAAAGATAAGGGGCTGACACCCAATGGCGTTGTAGGGTCGGAAACCCAGGCAGCTTTGCGGGGGAACCGAGTGAGGCGTCAAACGCAGGTTATCAGCCAACGTCGCCGCAACAACCAGCAGCAAAGTTATAGTGCTTCATCGACAAGAGGTTCCAGAAACGTCGAGCAGCAAAACTATAACGCGGGGGCAACAAGACAGCCTACCGAAAATATTATGGCTCCGGGCGCTCGCGGTGCGGCTGTGACAACACTTCAGCAACGCTTGAGGGCGGCTGGCGTTTATGATGGCCCTACCAATGGGGTATTCGATGCCGCTACCGAAGCTGCTGTTAAGCAATTCCAGCAAGCTAATAACCTAACTGCTGATGGCTTGGTGGGGTCGCGAACCGAGGCGGCGTTACGGGGGAACCGAGCGAGGCGTCAAACGCAGGCTATCAGCCAACGTCGTACCAACAGCCAGCGGCAAGCCTACAACACGGCAGCTACAAAACGTTCTAGAACCAGCGCTCGGCAAGAATCTAGCACGCCTACCCCCACACAACCTGCGGAAAACGTCTTGGGTCTAGGCGATCGCGGTGCGGCAGTTACAGCCCTTCAGGAACGCTTGAAAATGGCTGGTGTTTATAATGGCGCCACCACTGGGGTATTTGATGCAGATACAGAAGCGGCTGTCAAGCAGTTCCAGCAAGTTAATAAACTAGCTGCTGATGGTCTTGTGGGGCGGCAAACTATGGCGAAAATTGTAGCTATAGCCAAACCAACAACCCCAGCGGGACTGACAACCCCAGCGGGACTGACAACTCCAACGGGACTGAAGCCAGGCGACAAAGGCTCAGAAGTTGTCAACCTTCAGCAGCGGTTAAGGGATCTGGGATATTTTAAGGGGCGGCTGAGTGGCGAGTTTGATGAAGATACTAAGAACGCGGTTATCGACTTCCAACAAGCTGAAAAATTACCCACTGATGGAGTTGCTGGACAGAAGACAGTTGTAGCCATAAACAAGGCAACCGATCGTTTTAGCGTTCTAGCTTTGCAAAAGCGCTTGCAAGAGAGGGGCTTTTATAGTGGCCCTATAGATGGTGTTTTAAATGCACAAACCAAACAAGCGATCGCTACTGCCCAGCAAGCTTATGGCGTTAGTGCTGATGACATAATCAACGGACGCTACTAAAAGAAAGTAGAAATAAAAAGTTAAAAGGCAAAAGAAAAAATAAATTCTTTTGCCTTTTGCTTTTTTTAATTTTGACTTACATAGGGCTGAGCGATCGCTGGCAAGATGGACACACAGCATGAATAGTCAGTTGGCAATCAAGCAGGTGGTAGCCTTCTTTTTTAGCAGTCCGCGTGCCAATTTTTAAAATAGAGTCGTTTTTGAATTCAATCGTCTTGTTACACCGCACGCAGATCAAATGGTCGTGATGATGGGGGTAAGGTTGATTGAGTTCGTAATGTTTATGTCCTTCCGCTAGTTCTAGTTCCCGCAAAATTCCCATACGGGCCATTAACTTTAGCGTTCGGTATATAGTGGACAGGCTGATACTCTCTCCTTCATCTTGCAGCAGATCGTAAAGGTCTTCAGCACTTAAATGCTGGCCTCTAGGGAGATGCTGAAAGACGTTCAGGATTGTCTCTCGCTGGGGAGTCAGACGCCAGCCGAGTTCGTTAAGTTCAGCCTTGAGTGAGCCTGCTGTGTAGAAAGACATACTTACCTTCTCAAGGAATCCGCCCTATTGAGAAGGATAACGAATTGCCAGCAGATTTGCAACAATTTTAGCTTATTGAGAATAATAGTTAATAAGTAAATCTTAAGAATGCATGATTAATAAAGGCTAGTGAGTTAATAATGGCTAATAGGTAGTTGGAATATATCCTAATAACTACCTATTAACCATTACTCTTTAGCAATTACCAATTACCTCTAGCTGAGGGATTCCAGATAATCCCGCACGCGATTGCGGCGCTTGGGTTGGCGCAACTTTTGCAAAGCTTTGGCTTCAATTTGACGGACTCGTTCGCGGGATAGATCTAAAGCGCGACCGATTTCTGCGAGGGAGTAAGGATGTCCATCTCCCATCCCGAACCGCATCCTAATCACATCTCTTTCGCGGGTGGTGAGATCCGCAAGCAAATCCTGTAAATCGCGGTGTAATGCTTCTCGCATTAACACTTCTTCGGGAGAAACCTCTTCCGTCTCCAGCAAATCGCCTAATTCGGTATCTTTCTCTTTACCGACCTTAATTTCTAAAGAAACAGAACGAGGAACGCGCAGTAAGACTTCGCGTACTTGAGGCGCGTCCATATCTAGCTCTTTGGCAATGTCCTCGATAGTCGCGGTGCGACCTTTTTCTTGAGAAATTTTGCGTTGAGCCTTTTTAATTTTGTTGAGTTTTTCGGTGATATGTACGGGCAACCTAATAGTGCGGCTTTGGGTAGCCAGCGCCCGCGTAATTCCCTGACGAATCCACCAGTATGCATAGGTGCTAAACCTATAACCCTTGGTAGGGTCAAACTTCTCGACTGCCCGTTCTAGACCCAATGTGCCTTCTTGGATTAAATCGAGGAGTTCCAAGCCGCGATTTTGATACTTTTTGGCAACCGACACCACTAGGCGCAGGTTGGCTTTAATCATGTGTTCCTTAGCCTGCACCCCTTCAGCGTGAATGGTATCAAGTTCCTCAACAGTCAGATCGACTATTTCTGCCCAGCGACGCTTTCCGGCTGCTAAACTTGGTTTCAGTTCCGATACGGGAACGCCACCCGCAGTAGCCCAACGCTCTAAAGAAGGACGGTGGCCAAGTTGGGACGCTAGACGATCGCGTGACTCAATCAAGCGGACGTAGCGCTGAATTACTTCATCTGTGTCTCCGGCGACTTCAGCTCGGAGTTCCAGCAGGCGCATATAGCGCTGAACTTTTTGAGATTCTGAGACTTCTTCATCCCGCCTCAGCAAACGAACGCGGCCAATTTCTTGAAGGTATAAGCGCACCAGATCGGTGGTACGACGGTTAGCAGTTACTGACAAGTTAGTAGCATCGTCGGTACCTTCCATATCAAGGTCAACAAGCTCATCCACCAGGGGTACCGCCTCATAGTGGCTCGACGGCTCAAAGCCGCTGGCTTCAACCTGAGCGTCGTATTCTGTTTCTGCGTAGAAAGGAGTGGCTGGCATAGTGATCTCTCAATTGCGACCGGGGACTACAGGGTTGCTTTTTGTCAGTTGCTTGTTATTAACGTTCCCACCGTCAAGAAAAGGGCGATCGCGGCTTATTGTTTCGTTACTTTCGATAGCTAACAATCTGCATTGTCGGTGGGAGGGCAACGATCGCTTATACGGACACCCTGACGCGATCGTGCGTGCATACAAGATTCAACATTGGCTAAAGCAGCGAACCTACCTTTAGTAGGATTCGTTTCTTACCAATGTTGGCTAGTATAATCACCTTTTAAAACCAAAGTAGTGACGTTGGTCAAGGCTTATGTTAATCTTCATCACCTCTAAGAGTGATTCCAGAAAATTTCCCTATTCAATAGAGAATATTTATTACAAGCTAGAAACGTTGCTGGCATTAGCACGAGGCTGTATTTAACTCGCGGTTTATTATAGAAATTGCGATCGCGCCCATTCGCCTAAACTAATCGTCTGAGATGTTTCGCGAAGCTCAACATGACATTTCACGAACCAGGACAAATAGACTTGTGGTAAAAGTCGAAAAATTGTGGATGTCATTCACGCAAACGCAGTGTAGCAAAGCATCTCGTGAGATGTTTGGCTTCGCTCAACCTGACATTTCGAGCATTTTTGCAACAGGTTTAAGTAACGCTCTTAGTTCTACTCCGGCTTTGTGTCTCGTAGCATTAATGCCTCAAATGCCTCTAGGGGGCTAACTTCTCCCTGAAGCAACCGATAAACTTGATAAGAGATCGGAACGTAAATATCCTGGCTTTGCGATCGCTGTATTAAAACTGGTGTGGTGTTGACGCCTTCGGCTGTTCCCTCAAGATTAGCAAGAACTTGTGCAAGCGTCTTACCCCCAGCTAGCTGATATCCCACCTGATAGTTACGGCTGAGGTTGCTGTTGCAGGTAGCTAGCAAGTCTCCCAGACCCGACAAACCATAGAAGGTTTCAGCCTTTGCACCCCAGCGATCGCCAATTCTAATAATTTCTGTTAAGCCACGAGTTAATAAAGCGGCTTTGGCGTTAGTCCCTAGATGCAAACCATCACACGCACCCGCAGCGATCGCCATGACGTTTTTTAGCGTCCCGCCCAATTCCACTCCCAGCGGGTCGCTATTAGTATATACCCGGAAATTCAGCGACGAAAACACTCTTTGCACCGCCACAGCCGCTTCGTTATCAATACTGGCGACAACGCTAGCCCCTGGTAATCCCTGTTGAAGTTCTTTAGCAAGATTAGGGCCAGATAGAACAACTATAGGATGCGTTGGGAACGCCGCTTGCCAAATTTGCGAGGGGGTGTCGGTAGTAACAGGGTCTAAACCTTTAGTCGCGGTTACGATAATTGCGTGAGGAGAAATTGCTCTGCTTATAGTCTCCACCACTGTTCTGACGCCGGACATTGAGACAGCAGATAGCACTATATCTGCTTTTTCCAGAACATCTTCCAGCCTTTGGGGACTGCGACGCGACCACAACTGCACATCCTGACCGTTCCTGGAGGCTAAGGTTGCTAGGGTACTACCCCAAGCACCACCGCCAATAATCGCTATGGATTTTGTTGGTTGTTCGTTGTTCATGGTTGATTGTTGCGAACTATGAGCCATGAATAATGAACAATCGATTTATTAGACCTATTGCAAAAGTTGAAGTTAACCCCCCTTAATCCCCCCTTGGTAAGGGGGGAAAAACTTGAAATCTTGCCCCCTCCCCTTAGTAAGGGGAGGGCTGGGGAGGGGTGATTCATGGATTTTTGCAAGAGGTCTCTTGATAACTTCCAACTCAAAATTCAAAACTCAAAATTCAAAACTCCGACGCGATGAATCGCGTCTCTACAACTCAAAACTCAAAACTCAAAACTCAAAACTTAAAATTCCCAACTCAAAACTCAAAACTCAAAACTCAAAACTTTTTACCGGGGGTAGCGTTTCATTAATTCTCTTACTTGTTCTGCATGATAAGAGCTGCGGGTGAGGGGTGAGGCTACAACTTGCAATAAGCCGATAGACTCGCCAAATTCTCTCCAAGCGTCAAACTGCGCTGGTGTTACAAAGTCTTTAACTTGCAAATGCTTTTGGCTGGGTTGGAGATATTGACCGATGGTTAAAATATCGCAGTCTACGTCGCGCAAGTCTTGGATAGTTTGGCGAATTTCGGCGTCGGTTTCTCCGAGTCCTACCATGATGCCAGATTTGGTGTAGACGGAAGGAGCTAGGTCGCGGCTGCGGCGCAATACTTCAAGCGATCGCTCGTAATTTCCTTGAGGACGCACTCGCCGATAGAGGCTGGGGACGGTTTCTGTGTTGTGGTTCAGTACTTCTGGTCGGGCTTGCAAAATCCCCGCCAATGCGTCCCAATTGCCGCAAAGGTCTGGAATCAATACTTCAATGGTTGTATCGGGCGAAATGGCGCGTATAGCTTCGATACAGCTAACAAATTGAGACGCACCCCCATCCGGCAAATCGTCGCGATTTACCGAAGTAATGACGACATGGTTTAAACGCAGTCGGCGGACAGCTTCGGCCAAGCGGGTTGGTTCCGTCGGGTCTAGCGGTTGGGGTTTTTTCTCAAAATCTATATCGCAGTAGGGACAAGCTCGCGTGCAGGCTGGCCCCATAATCAGGAAAGTGGCAGTTCCGGCATTGAAGCACTCACCGATGTTAGGGCAAGATGCTTCCTCGCAGACGGTATTTAGGGACAAATCCCGGAGAATTTCTTTAACATTGCCGACGCGCTCCCACTGAGGGGCTTTTACTCGCAGCCAATCTGGTTTAACAGCCACAACCGCTTTTCCCACTGAAGTCATACAGAGTTATATGGTATCAAGCAAAAGGTAATTTGGGTCAATTTTTATCGCGCGGTGTTGGTAATTTGCTGTTGACGTGATATTCTTGATTAATAGTGCCGTATGGCATCGGGATGTAGCGCAGCTTGGTAGCGCACCTCGTTCGGGACGAGGGGGTCGCAGGTTCAAATCCTGTCATCCCGATTTTTATTGTAGAATTTGCAAAACTCGCGCAAGGGCTGGTTAAACCGGACGGCGCCGGGTGAGTATTGGCTTGGCTAACAGGAATGAAGAGGAGGTAGAAAATGGCGCGAGAAGTTACTGATGCTGAGGGAATTACTTGGTCTTGCATTCAGGCTTATGCGGGGCTTTCGGATGGGGGGGAGAACCAGGAGGCGGCTAAGGTAAAGGGCGAGAAAGATAGTTACTGGGTTGTTTGTACTCCCTCTGGCGGTGCGAAGTCGGTGCGGCTGGAATTGCAAGGGGAATGGGAATCGTCTTATTCTGATGAGGCGTTGCTTGAGCAGATTGAAGCGCAGCTAAAGGCTTGAGGTTATTGGGTAGCAGGGTAATTATAAGGTTCGGCTGCGGTGCTGAATGTTGGGTTGTTCTGGGTTGTGATGAATAGGGGTGATTTTTTAAGTTAGCTGCGCGGTTACTCGAATCCTGGAAAGCTCAATTGTTTTGGTTCGGGTTCGGGTTTTGCTTTGCGGCTTTTATTTTCAGTTTTACTTTTTGCTTTTTTGTTTGTATCCAGTTTCTCGCGTTCGGCGCGGATGCGTTCTAAGAGGACTGAGGCGGTTTCGTCGTTGGGGTCTTGGGGAACCAGTTCGCCTCTGAATGCTTTGGCGAGAATGGATTGATCGAGTTGAGCTAGGTAGGCTTTTGACTCTTGGTATTGTTGCTTAATACAGTCAGCAGTTTTAAGGAGAGCTTCTACTCGGCGAACAAGCTCTTGTTGCTCTAAATACGGTGGTAACGGTATCTGTAAGGCTCTAACATCTCCGATATTGATTCCTCGAACTGCAACTCCTTTAATCGCCTTTTGCATCCTCTCTTGAGTTGCTTTAGCTTTAAGAAACCAAAAAACATAGTCAGAAAACACGTCTGTTTGAATACTTAATCTGGCAGAATCTTGGGTAATATTAGCTCCATTCAATAGAGGCGGAATTTTACATAAACGACCAACAGTTCCTCGGATAGAAAGTAGTAAATCTCCTGTTTTTAATCGAGACCTTGCATACTGCACATCTATTTCAAAGGAAGTTTTTCTAATGGTTTCTGGATTAAGCTGGTCATTTGGAAAATCCGCAACTCGAATATAAGGTACACCATCATGTACCTCAAAACCAGGTTTTAAAATTCCATAAGTGATAGGGCGACCCGGTTCACAAATATCCTTTAATTCTGCTATCTTCCACGTTTTAGGAAATGCCTCGGAAGTTAAATTATGAACACCATCTGTAGGTGGAGCTGCATTTCCTCGTTTATGTCCACCTGCCAATTCATGTGCTTTCAAGATTTTGTGTAACAAACTGCTTGCAGGTTCAACATCGGGGTTTTTCTCTCGCCAGTCGGCGGTAAGATCGCCACGAAAAGCGGCAGCGAGGACAGATTGGCGGAACTGGTCTAAGAGGGGCGCGATCGCCTCAAGTTCCTCCTTCACCCCCTGGCTCCGAGCCTTCAACGCCTCAATCTTGCCAACTATGCGGCGTTGTTCGTTGAGGGGCGGTAAGGAGATTTCAAACTCCGAAACTTGCTTTAGATTTAAATTTTGCAGTCCAACACCACGACGCTGCTCTCGAATCCTAGCTTCAAGTAAATGGGATGATAAAAAATGAGCAATATACTCAGGCAATATTGGTTTTACGAGGCGAATAATAGATACAGCTTGATTAGTATTAGCTGGCAAGTCATTCTGATGAACAATCCCAATTCTTCCGAGAGTTCCTGCAATTGAAAATAAGATGTCATCTTCTTGCAAACGTGAGCGTGCTAAAGCTTCATCAGCATCTGGGTCAATATAGGTACATAGCGCATGATTTATACGCTGATCTGAGATACTTTCAACTTTTACAAACAGAATACCTTTGTCAGTAAAGTTAAAGCCCAATGATGTAGGAGTTGTACCTTTTGTAATCCGATATGATAGTTCTCCGAGTGGTACTCGACACCAACCAGGAATATTTTTCTTAATCAACCTACTTCCTCACTATCCAACAACTCTGACAGCGCCTCCATTTTTTCCATCGCCGCCTGCAACCTCACTAGAATTAAGAGCCGCAATTTCAGAAGGCGCTCTCACCCCACCTCTTCCCAATCCTCAATCTGTAATCCATTCACACGGCTAAATTCACCCGTATTATGCGTAACCAATATTAGATTATTCACCAAAGCAATAGCCGCAATTTGTAAATCATAGGGGCCAATAGGCGTACCCAATGCCGCTAATTGAGCGCGAACTTGGCCTGCAACTTCAGCAGAGCGAGAGTCTAAAGGCAAAATAGGAAACTGACTGATAAACCGTTGTAGCACCGCTAAATTTTGTTCAACATTACCACTGCGATACGCTCCATAAAATAGCTCCATTTGTACAATAGTACACAGATAAATATCATTTGGCTGTTTTGCTGCCAGCCGAGTAGTAACCAGAGGACTGGTATTGTTCAACAATCGGATACAAACATTAGTATCAAGCAGGTAAGTCAAAACAGCGGCTCCCGCGTCTCATACTCTCCCTGCGGTTCGCGCACTAGCGGTTCTCCCACCCAACCCCCAATCACTTCTTCAAAAAAACCAGGATTCCAGCCTAATTCCTCTGGTGTTTTCGATGGCGTTGATAATTCAATCGGCTGATAAATCACCATCACTTCAAACTCTTTATCTTGTATTCCTACGGGAATATCAAGATGCAAAATACCATCTTTTCCCACAAGCGATCGCGTTTTAATACTCTTCATACTTTTTTACCTACTAACTACTCTTCCAACAATATCGTCAGCGCTTCCATCTCCTCCATCGCCGTCTGCAACCTCATCATAATCAATAGCCGCAATTTCAGAAAGCGATCGCATACAGCAACTTACATTTAACCCTCGTCTTCATCTTGGAAAAGCGCCTCTAAATCCCGATAACCACTAACAACCCGCAAAATCTCAATTCCTCCCTCAATCGGGCGACAAAAAATCAAGTAATCATCAACTCGCCCTATATCAGGAAAATTGGCTAAAGTCTTACACTTTTGATTTATTTTGTTGAGCAAGCGCTGCGCTGTATCCAAACTAATATTGCCAGCAACATAGTCGATAATGCTTTCAATATCTCGACTAGCCGGAACAGTAAACCTACAAATATTACTCATTCCACCTTCTCGCTCACGAAGCCGTTGCAGCTTCTGTTGCAGTTGGCTGAAAACTATCTCGTCATCAACAACCTCTCCCCGTTTAGACGCTTCAACACCAACCCTAATTTCCCGTCTCAACTCCTCAAAGCGCCCCTTGTAGATGCGTTCCCGTTCTTCAAACGCCCTAAGTGCCGCTAGGATAACTTCGTCAGGCGAGGTGTACTTGCCACTCTCTACTTGACTTTGAATAAACTGTTCAATTTCTGGAGTTAATGATACGTTCATTGATGTTTACTCTTTAGTCTTGTTAATCATCTTCCTATTCTAGAAGCGCGGTTTCAGTCTCTTCCTCATCCTCAAGCAACGCTGTCAGCGCCTCCATCTCCTCCATCGCTGTCTGCAACCTCACCATAATCTGTGCGGCAATTTCAGAAGGCGATCGCATACAGCAACTTACTTTTAACCCTGGCGATCGCGAATCCTTTACCCCATAGGTTGCTAATCGTATTTCTATTCTAGAAACTGTTTTAAATGCAACTTCATCAACTCAATCTATCCAGCCATTCGATAAGCTCTGCTTCGCTAGAAAAGTCTAAAAGTGCCTCTCCCAAGTCTTCAACCCGATCGATTTCTAGGCGGCTAATTCGCTCCCTCAAATCGAGCCGCAAAGTTCCCAAACGGCGATTTAATTGCCGTAGCACTAATGCTACCTCTCTTTGTTGTCCCTGGTGCAATCCGCGCCGGATTCCCTCTTCCATCCAGCTTGTGACAATTTCCATAACCCTCTCCTCTTCAGTTAGTCCCATCCTATCAAGCTCAACCTCAAACGCCGCTTCCTCCCTTGTATCCAACCGCAAGTAGGTATCCACAAACCCTGAAATCAACCGCATCCGCGCTGGATCTAGCTTTAGAGTCGCCAACAGACGTAAACACTCCGCCTTCACCTTCGGACGTTCCTCCGGTTGAATCTTCATTTTTGCCATTAATGCTGCTGCTACGGGATTGCGCTGCTGCAAAAAATCCCGCCAATTCATCTGATTGAGTTGAATGGTCGTAAAATTGAATTCCAACACCTTTAATTGTGGGAAATCTACCCGATATTGTGTTGTCTCTGCTCGTTGTGGTTCATCGAAAGAAAACACCACAACTGGATAGACGGGTAACAAATACTCCTGATGCAATTTAGCAAAATAGAAGAACATCCGCCGAGCAAAATTCGACTCCGTGTAAGACTGATTCTCCACATGGATAATAAAAAATGCCGACTGCTCGCGAAACCCCACTTGAGCAACAATATCTAGAAGTTTGCGATCGCCAGAAACAAGATCGGTAAAATACTCCTGGGGTAAAAAAGTAATAGAGTCTCGTTCCAGAAAACCCGCTACATCGGGCAGAAATAACTCAATGAACTCTATAAAAAACGTTGAGAGGAGTTCTTTGAACAACTGGTCATGGTTAATTTGCTCACTCATCAAGCAACACCATGAGTTCCGTCATCTCCTCCATCGCCGTCTGCAATCTCACCATAATCTCAGCAGCAATAATCTCCGGTTCTGGCAAACCATCGCCCGATTGCAAACTTTCATCCCTTAACCAAGAAATATCGAGATTTTCCCCGCGCTTGGCTATCTCCTCCCTAGTAAAACAACGCCAGCGTCCGGTTTCCCCTTGGTCAACACGCGGACTGTTGCCATTCGGGTCATCTCCATAGGCTAATTCAAATTCTTGGAAATGCGATTGGGTCAGGGGAATCCGCTTCCCAAAACTGGGCATATTCGTCCGCAAATCATAAATCCACACAGCTTTAGTATTCCCCTTTTCCGTCGTCCCCCGCTGAAAAAATAGCACGTTCGTCTTCACACCTTGGGCGTAAAAAATCCCCGTAGGTAAGCGCAAAATTGTATGTAAATTGCACTTATCCATCAAATCTGCCCGGACGTTGCGCCCCTGTCCATCCTCAAATAAAACATTATCAGGTAACACCACCGCCGCCCGTCCTTCCGGTAGCAGACTGCGATAAACGTGCTGCAAAAATACCAATTGCTTGTTAGAACTGGGATAAGTAAAATCATCCCGCGTCGGACTTCCACCGCCTTTTTTAGTACCAAAAGGTGGATTAGTTAAAATTACATTTGCCCTACCTAATCGCTGTCCATCGGGTGAGAGAGTATCCCCCAAAGTTACTTCCCCCTCAATACCGTGCAGCATCATATTCATCAACAGCAAGCGATGGGCATCTTGCACCAATTCCATGCCATAAAATGCCTGCTGTCGTTGAAACACCTGTTCAGCTTCCGAGAGGGAAAACAATTCATCAGTGCGCTGTTTAATATAGCGGTCAGCAGCAATCAAAAAACCACCCGTTCCCGCTGCTGGATCTTGTAGCAGTTCCCCCGGTTGCGGTTTCATCAAAGACACCATGCAATCAATCAGCGGACGCGGTGTAAAATATTGCCCCGCCCCAGATTTCTTCTCGCTGGCGTTCTTTTCTAATAGCCCTTCATAGAGGTCGCCTAACCCTTCTTCCTTAGCAGAATACCAATCCAACTTATCAATACTATCGACGAGCTTGCTTAAAATGCGCGGTTGTTTTAGCGCCGTTTGAGCATTAGCAAAAATCGCCTGCACCCTTAACGAAGAAGCTTTTGACCCCAATTCTAAGAGCAGCGAACGGTAAAATGTCAACTGTTCTATCCCTTCTTTTGCTGTCAAATTTGCCCAGCGCATTTCTTCGGGCAATTGGTCTTCTACCCCCGTCTCCTGCGCCATCTTGAGAAATAGCAAGTAAGTCAGTTCCGTAACATATTGCAGGTAAGTAATGCCATCATCCCGCAGGACGTGGCACAGGTTCCACAGTTTTTGGACAATATCAGTTGTTGCGTTCATTTTCGGTTTTTTCAGAAGTTGAAAATGCACTAGGTTTTATAGGATCGCTTACATACTTAATTTTCTTATTTAATGATGTAATTTTTAGGATTTTATCTTTAATGTCTACTTCTCCTTCAAGTGTCCATTCTCCCTCATTATTATAGTTTTCTCTAATAAATATGTTAAGCAAATTTGTATTGGTAGTCGATGAAGGTTTAATTGATATAGATATTTGACCACAGTTGAATATTTTTTTCAAAATGATTAGCATATCCAGGCTATCGTTATAATTACTAGAGACTGGCTCCAATATTTCATAGCGATTTTGATTAAATAAATATCTAACTAAAAATTTATCTATCCAACTAGCTGTGTATTTTTTTCTATCTTTTTGAATTAATTCTAAAATTAGCTCTAAACTTTTTTCATCTAATAAACGCTCTACTATTTCATAATCTTTATATAAAAAATTAAATAAGCCAGAAATCAAGAAATCAAATGGCTTATTGTACATTTCATATCTTAATATAATTCTATCGTCAGGATGTACTTTCTTTATTTCGTCCTGAAAAACAGGATTTATTCTTTCTTCAAGCTCATTTAATTCGTGATTTAATTGTAAAAGTGATTGTTCATCTCTTGATATACATTGATAGTAGGTTATAATTACAGATTTTTGGATAAAGTCAACTCTTTCTCGTAGGTTATCCGGAGCTTGGAAAACTAATTCTTCATCCTCTAATACTTCTTTTTTTATCTTAACAATATTATTGAAAAACATATCAAACCATTCATTTGAGAAAAATGTTAATTTATAATATACTCTATAAAGATTTCCTTCTAATTTCCAAAGCTCTCTTAACCATGCTTGATTCTCAAAATGAGTTAAACAGTCTTTTATAGCTCGTTTAATTTCATCTGCAATAGAACTGAAAGACAGAGAATCAGAAAGCATTTCATTATTCGGCAGAATTTTAACAAGTAAGGCAATTAAATTTTGACGATGGCAGATTGCAGGGCGTCCTCTCAAAACTTGGAGAATAGTCGTAACAACTTTAGACTTTTCAAGATTATTTAATAATTCAAATTTTGAATTAAATGCTTCATATATAATCTTAAAATCCCCAAAAGTGTTGGAAAAGCTAAAACTTAGCTTTATTAATTCATCTAAAGTACTACTAAAGCAAATTTGCTTGAAGCTTTGCTCAGATTCAAGGGCTTTTCTAAAATAAATGTTCCTTCGATTTTCTTGTACTACTGGACGAGCAGATTCTAAAATAGAGTCTACTGCCAAAGAGAACTCTTGCAGTCGTTCTTCCATTACTTCAACAGATAAAATATCTCTAATATCGTCAAGTACACGCTGTTTTAGCATTGGGAGAAGATTTTTTGCACCCAATATTTTATTTAGCATCAAAAATTTTTGCGGTAATTCAGTTGAGCTGATATTTAAAATTGGTTGATAAGCCTCATCAATGTTTCGTGAATCATAAACTACAATATTCCACCCATTAATAACGGCAAAGTAACGAGCATTGACTTCGGGGTGTAAAGCATATAAATGTGCTTGAAAAATACTTTTTTCTTCGATTTGTCTAGGAGAAGATGGTTTTGCCTCAATTATCCAAAACTGTTTTTTACGAACCAATAGTGCATAATCTATATCAATTCTTTTACGCCCTACCATGAGGAAGGGTTTATGTAATTGATGTTTCTCTTCGCGGTTTATATCGTAGTCAGTATTCTTGCGATATCCTAATAATTTTAACAAAGGTTGGATAAATTCTTCCCTAACATCATTTTCGTTCCAGTCATTAAAATCAAAATTTGACAGCCTAGAAAGTTCTTTGCCCAGATCTTCTATTGTCATAAAATTTATTTCCACAAATTTAATTATTTTAATTTTTTCCAGAGACTATTGTTAATCTCACCTAAAATCTCTTCTAACCGTCGGTCAAAAGTTTTATTAAGTCGCTCAAATCCTCCGCCTTGCTCCTTTAATGCTCTGCGATCGCAAGCATCCCGATCTACAATAGACCTCTTGCAAAAGTTGAAGTTACCCCCCTTAATCCCCCCTTGGTAAGGGGGGAAAAACTTGGAAATCTTGCCCCTCCCCTTAGTAAGGGGAGGGCTGGGGAGGGGTCATTGATGGATTTTTGCATCTTGCAAAAGTTCTAGTAGGTTGGGTAAAGCGATCGCGAAACCCAACAGCACCACCTAAATAAAGTTGGGTTTCGTTACCTCAACTCCAGGTCGCTAGGGTGGGAGACTTACCGCTTTTCGTGTGGCTCCCCAACGTACTGACTATTTAACACGATCCAGCAATATCATTCGTTTCGGGGTGCCTTCATCCTTACAATTATGCTATTTATTATTATCAAATTAGCAAGTCCAATAATCAACCCTGCCACCCAATAACTCTCCCCGCGACTGTCATCTTCTTGAGCGACAATGGATGTTTGATTGGGGTCTTTAATAAATTCATTAATCTCAGCAGGTAGGGAGGCTGTATTCCCACTCGGCCCATAAAATCCAGTAGGGAGGGGAATTTTCCCATTCTCCGTTTTCAAAAGGGTATAATAGTAAGTTTTTTTGGAAGAATAAGAATAACTTTCCAAGGATGCTGATTTTAATTCTTTTACGGGGAACGCACGAAGCTGTTTTTTATTAAATGGCCCTGTGAATGTTGTCAATTCGCAGTTTCCTTGGTTGGGTTTTATTCGCTGACAATTAAATGTGGTAAAACTTGTAGGAGATGCCAATAAAATTACTGTCGTACATACACCATTAAAGACTAATAATAGTCCCACTAAACTGAAAAAGTCACGTACTTTGTTCAAATTCATTGTCTGATTATTTACAGATTGCTTATCAGAGGTTAAATCTAAGTAATCGCAAGTAAAAATATACTATTATTTCTATGCCATCTCCTGCCAAAGAGCGTCGTTAATATCCACCAAAATTTATTCTAGGCGTCCGTCAAACGCCTTATTAATTCGCTCAAATCCTCCACCTTGCGCCTTGAAAGCTCCGCGATTGCAAGCATCCCGATCTACAATATACCTCTTGCAAAAGTCGAATTTACCCCCCTTAATCCCCCCTTAGTAAGGGGGGAAAAACTTGAAATCTTGCCCCCTCCCCGAACTCGCGGGGAGGGCTGGGGAGGGGTCATTCATAGATTTTTGCAACACGTCTAATAACCTCTGTCTTCAACTATTGGCCAATCCTTTCGAGCCACTGTCTCATTCGTTTCTGAGTTCCTGAATACCCAATTTTAGAGCATGAATTGCTATTAAATTAGGAATTGAAAGAAACAACCCTCCAAATATATACATCTGCAAACGAAAATCATCTTCTTGAACGTTTAGGGATGTCTCCTTTGGGTTTTTAATAAAATTATTAATTTCAGTAACTAAAGAGGCTCTAGTCCCAGTCGATCCATAGGCATCGGTACGGAGATCGATGTCTTCTGTCTGTGTTTTCAAAGAAACATAGTAAGTTTTTCTCGATGAAGAAGAAGTAGATCTTTCCAGAGAAGCTGATTTCAATTCTTTGAGGGGAAACGTGCGAATCTTTTCTTTATTGGATGGCCCCGTGACCGTTCTTAATTCACAGCTTCCTTGATTCGAGTCTATACGCTGACAATTAAATGTAGTAAAACTTGCCATCCAAAAAATCATTGCCAACCCTGCGCTAGAAAAGAGCAAGCTAAACAACAATCCCATGAAAATGTAAAAATGGCTTGCTTTGTTTAAATTCATTGTTACAAGTTGCTTATTAGAGGAAAAATCTAAGTAATTGCAAGTAAAAATATACTATTATTTCTATGCCATCTCCTGCCAAAGAGCTTCGTTAATATCCACCAGAATCTCTTCTAACCGTCCGTCAAACGCCTTATTAATACGCTCAAATCCTCCACCTTGCGCCTTGAATGCTCCGCGATCGAAAGCATCCCGATCTACAATAACCTCTGTCTTCAACTGTTGGCCAATCCTTTCGAGCCACTTGCGCTGCGGTGCAGTCCAAGCACGACTCGCCAAGATTTTCTTCATCGCTTTATCCACGCGATCGCCATAAGGAACCAACGCATTTCCTAGCGCCGCCTGCCGAATAAATCCGATAATAGAAGCAGCAATATCCTCGTTTGTAGTCTCCCGCCACGCCACTTGCAAATTAGTTTCAGAGAAACCCGCCGCATCCAATAACAGACGCACTTCCTTGAGTTGCGATCGCGTCAATTCGCGGGGTCGCTGAGTCACCACCAACAGCGCCGGAATCTTATTCAAATTCTCCCCTAAAAAGGCGTTAAAGCTGTTTAAATAATCTTGCGGCTTTTCCCCCTTTCCATACCCCCGTTCTACACTCCTCAAAACATTGGGGTGATGGGAAATTAAAACCGCTTGCAACCCGCCATCGCGTCGGTCTAACACTTCAGCGATCGCTTTTTTATCCCGCAACCACTGCGCCGCCTGGGTGGGACTAGATTCGCGCAGATGGCTTACCACGTCATCAACAGACATATTTGCCAAGAGTGCGATCGCTTCCTTGCTGTCATCGGAAAGCGATCTTTTTTTGCGCTGCAACTTCGCCAACAGCTCATCAATAATACACGCGATCGCTGTCGAATCTTTCACCCTCCCCAACTCATCAACTAGCTGACTAAAAGAAATATTCGGCTGTTTAACCACTGGCTTCATTTCCGACACTTTCGAGATAGTGCTATAGATATCTACCGCATCAAAAACGCGAAACACCTCTTTACCAATCTCATCACAAAGGCGAGTAGCGCGTCCTATCATTTGGTCATACAATATCCGGGAATTCACCCGTCGCATAAACACTAAATTGCAGATTTCGGGAACATCAATCCCCGTCGTCAACAAATCTACCGTCACCGCAATCTTAGGATTAGCCTCATTTTTAAAACGGCGAATCAACTGCATCGGTTTATCAGCATTCCCCGTAATCTTCAACACCGCGTCATCTTCGACGCTACCATACTGCTTTTCTAAAGCGAGTTTCAGTTGGTCAACCACCATATCCGCATGATCTGTATTGACGCAAAAAATTAGCGTTTTCCCCGGTAACGCTGGGTCAATATTTTCAGCCAAATATTCACAAACCACCCGATTAAATTCTTTAGTAACCACCCGCCGATTAAACTTATCAACATCAATGCGAACGGTATCCGGCGCGTGAACTAAATCCAATTCCCCCGTTTTAGGGTCAAAAAACTCCATCTGGTCGCCTGGGTTCCAGACAATACCATCTTCAGATAACGCTGTTTTAATTTCATAAGGCGGTTCGTGGTCAATCAACCAACCATCAATTACGGCTTCCGGATAACTGTAGGTAAAAACAGGTTCGCCAAATATCTGGGTTGTATGCAGCGCTGGCGTTGCTGTCAGACCAATTTTTACCGCATCGAAGTAATCCAACACCCGGCGATACTTAGAAATGTAGTCGTTGAAGTCGCGGAAGGTTAGTTGTGTCTCGCTTAACTCTTGGTCGAGCAAATAACCGCGATGGCACTCATCAACTACAATGCAATCATATAGATCGACCGTTGGAATAACAGTTTTTTCAGAGGGATAAATCAGGCGTTTGACAAAACTTTGGACGGTTGCAATGTGAACTTTAGTATCGCTATCAATATCGCGATCGCCTAATTCCTTAATCTCAAAAATATCGGCAAAAGTCTGTAAACTCTCCATCCGCGAATCTTTAAAAGCATTCGCCGACTGTTCCCCTAATGCCGTGCGGTCTACTAAGAACAAAACGCGGCGAAAGCGCTTAGTTTTCAACAACCGATATACCAAAGCAATGCAGGTTTTAGTTTTCCCCGTCCCCGTCGCCATTGCGATCAAAAGTTGGCGCTTATTATCAGCAAGTTCTGCCTCAACCTTTTGAATTGCCTTAATCTGATAATCTCTAAGCTTCAGGTTGTAGCTAAAACCTTCTTCAGCCAGCTTTCTATGCGCTTCCTCTAAATCCTGACTCAGCGTATCAACCAAACCTTGCGGACTGTACCAACTCGGTAACGGTCGGCGCAAATTTTCAGGACGGCGCAAGTCGCAAAACCAAATACCGCTTTTAGTCCGCAGTTGCTCTAAAAATTCCCTGCCATTTGTTGCAAATACAAACGGGACTTTAAATTCACCCCAAGGGTTGCCATTTGCTATTTCATCCCCTTTGATTTGATAGCCGCGACTGTAGCGCTTCGCCTGGTCAATTGCTGCGGAAACATCCTTACTCTGGCGCTTAGCTTCTACAACTGCGACAACTTGCAATCCTACAAACAACGCATAATCAGCGCGTCCATCGGCTGTGGGATATTCTGCGATCGCTAAATTCTTCCCTTTTTGCGGACGAGTACCGTTATTATATTTAAGTTCTTCCGAGTCTACTTCCCAACCTGCTGCTCTTAGTTGCGCGTCAATCAAGCGGCGCGTCTCGGCCTCATCGAGAACAACTTCCTTTTCCGCCTGCTGCACTTGACGAAGAGTTTGTTGCAAAACTTCAGCAGGTTGACTAACAGTACGCGCTTGCAGTTCAGCCAAATTATTTAATGCTGTTTTAGCTTCTGCTTCCGCTTCTTCCAACAACTGTTCGGCTAACTGTCTGAGTTCTGTTTCCTTTGCGGCTTTAGCCAAAGCCATTTCCACCGCCGAACGCCTTTCGTCAGCTTCCTGTCGCAGCCGTTCTAATTCTTGCTGGAGTGCTTGCGTTTCATTTAGCGGGTCGGGTGGCGGAATAAACGCCCCCGCTTTAAAGTTTGCATCTCTACCAAAACTTCTGTGAAACCAAATGCCTAATTCCCTGGCATATTTAAGGTTACTTAGCGCTGTGCGATGGTCGCCGGATAAGGCATGATTGGCATCATTTCCCGCACGTCGCAACTCGTGGAATAGTTGATTAGTTCGACCTGGTAAATACCCCTTATCCCGCAAGCGATTGAGTAACTCAATCTGCGATTCGCCAGCGTCAGGATCGTATTGACCAAAATTTGCTGCTACTAACTGCGCCAAAAGTTCGCCAAACTGACGCAGTTTCATCAAGCAGGTTACTGGGTCATTAACAAAATACTGTTCGGCCAGAGTTCCTAAGCGCAATAACTGCGGTTCGCGCTCGCCTAAAAAGGCAAAGTTAGGAGATTTGAGACTATTATCCTGTGGCATCAACTAATTGTTAATTTCTAGGTTAAGTTGCTTCTAATTCGCGCGATCGCGTCCTTTAATCCGTCACTATGAATCCAGCCTACATAACCACCGTAAACCATCCGGTCATTAGCATCGGCTAAGAAAACGTGGTCAACTCCCAGAGGATTTTTCCAGGTTTTCACTGCTGTTCCGTCCCTCAGCCTGATAATTGGGTCGGAACTTTTAAAGTCTCTGTGGTGTGCTGGAGTTATACCGGGGACACTTTCTAAAAGCGCGATCGCTTCTTGTGTTGCATCCGAAGTTTGAGCGTTTACCGCAGTCGAACAACCGCACCCATCTATTACAGTTACTTTTAGCCTATCCCTAATATCGCCATCAAATAGCGACAACGAATTAATCTCTTCTAAAAGCTTCCCAGCCGCTTCAGACTGTCGTCGTTGGCAATAAATCGCCGTTAGTAAATCCTCAAGCCCCACTTTAGCCAAAGCATCAGTAATTAATCCCGTCAGCCCTAAAACAGCCATTCCCCCTAACATTCCCCCAGGGCCACCCAAGAAGGCTAAAGCTGCTGTAATAGCAGCAGCCCCGGTTAAACCAGTAGCAGCCATTGTGATGACCAGAATTACACCCGGTAATCCTAAAGCCGCAATTTTTTTGACGACTTCATCCATTGCCTTTAACCCTAATTGCTACATCGCAAAGTATTGTTTTAGCAAATTTTTGCCTTTAGCGCACCTTTCATTAAAAACTCATAATAATTTTTTCAAGCTAAATTTTCGCTTGATTATGCAAAAAATCTATTTGTTGCAAACAAATAGTAAAATGTTGTTAAAGAAAAAAATATATTATTTCGATTGCCCTTTAATTAATATAGCTGAAATATTTTTATCGCAGTCCTAAATGATTCGTGAAGCGAGATACCCGATTTCTTATAGAAGTCGGGTATCTGAATATAGCAAACGTGCTAAGCGACATTTGTTGTCCAGTCCCAGCGTTGATGCTGGGTGATGTCATCCCGGCGTCTGGTTAATAGATCTCATCTGACGATCGACAACATTACCGCTAAAATCTACGCCAGGGCCTTTGGGAATTGGGATATCAACGTTTTCGCTATCGTGGCTAGAGTCATTGAGGTCTTGCGGGCGATCGCTTGAATAATCAGCGCGTGAGGTATCCGGGCCTGCATCCGCCGTAAGGAAACCACTGCCATTAGCATCAGCGCCTACTGCATCAACGTGCATGGGTTGCTGTGAACTCATCCTATTTCCTCCTTGTACAAAGCACAAAGCTTGCTGTTAGTTCTGTAACAAGTGTTGAAATTTTAGTTGATGCTTACCTCAGTCTGAAGGCTTATAATATTTATTTTTTTGATGCTAGGCTTGTAAATTTCCGGCTGCACCTCCTCATAAATCGCAATAATTTCCTTAATCCTGTTTCCCTAAATGCAACGTCTGAATGAGGTTTTATTCTATTGCTCTTTCTTGCGGTATTTCATAACTAACAAATTGGGCGAATTCAAAATAACACTTTTAGAAAGAGCGTGGGGTGTCAAGCAAGAGCATCACACAAGCCATGAGACACTAGAATAAAGATTGGCAAGGTTATAGTTACTCGCTAGTGCCCAAGAACGACGCACAGCCGCATCCGCATTAACTAATCCATAGCCATAAGTATTATCCCGGCCAGTTGTTCCCAAATCCATCGCTGTATCAACTAGAATTTGACGTACTTGCCCACCATCCAAGTTACTATTAACGCTCCAAACCAGAGAGGCAATTCCAGCCATATTGGGATTAGCGGAAGACGTTCCTCCAAATATTTCCATCTGCCCTAGCTTATTCATAGCTGGCGAATTTGTAGCAGCAACTAAGGTTAAATTAGAACCCCGGTTGGAATATGGCGCAAGAGCTACGCCTTGGGGGTTCTTTAAGTTATTGACATAATTTGGGGAATAATCATAATACCCACCATTATCTTTTGCTGGTAAAAGCGCCCCAACAGATACTACATTGCTGTGAGTAGTTTCTAACTTAGCTACACCGCTAACACTGGTTAGATAATCCGGATCGTCAAGATTACCGCCAGGGCCACCATTACCTGCGGCAACAGCAAAAAAAGCAATATCGGAGTTATTTTTGATTAATTGCTCTAGCTCCGCTTGCGTGCCACCATAATTAAGCCAACCCTCACCTTGAATTCCACCCTGAAAAACAACCCGCTGATTATTTGCTCGTGCGTAACTTATTGCATCCTTTATTCCTTGCTGTAGAGATACGCCGTTGTAAACATCATTAATATACACATTGCTATTCCAGTTAATGCCAGCAATACCTGAGTTGTTGTTAGCAGTCGAAGACATGATGCTGGTAGAAAGATGCCCGTGCCCATGATCGTTGTAGTTATCATCATCGGATGGATCGGTAATTAACCTACTTGTTGAAATGTCAGTTATACCGCCACTCCCTCCAGCTTGTGTCAAAATTCCAGTATCCAAAGAAACCAACAGCACATTTTTAGAACCTTGAGTAAAACGCCATGCACTATCTACATCAGATACATGGAGATTCCACTGTTCGCCGAAGTAAGTGTCATTGGTGCGAACTTGCAGTTCTAATCTTGAACCATCTGAAAACTTAAGGTTTTCAATGCCTTGGAAGTAAAGCTCCCGGCCATCAGCTAGAGTTAAATAGTCAAAAGCTGTACCGCCGAAGATCGCTTGATTATTTGTCGAACCATACAACGGATTAAAAGCACTAAGGCTGATGCCATTTATACTCGTAACATTAGCGCGGGAGACATTAAAAAGATCTACCGTGTCCGTACCGCCGCGACCTGTAATGACAGCACCAGTTCCTAGACCAGCTGAGTAATTGAGGGTGTCAGCAGCAAAAGTGCCATTAGTTTGATTCCAACCCAAAACTTTCATAGCCTGGGAAGAGGAGAAAATGTCTTGATCGTTGGTAGTGCGCGCAACCGCGAGGAGTTGATAATCACCCCCAGTCAAGCTGGAAAAGTTAGCCAGGTTTATTAACTGATTGGATAAACTATCTCCAGTCCAAGTTCCTAGAGTAGATACAACGTTGCCATTGCTCGTTACTAACAACCGAACATTTGACAAAAATGCCGGGTTTGTCAAGTTATAGCTAAAATTTATAGCCCCATTCTGAAAAACGGTATTGTTAGTGTTGTCACCAGAAGCATCTATGGCACTAACGCTGCTGAAACTGGGAGCTGTAAATACAGTAGTTACGCTCAGATTGTAGCTAGTATTCGCGTTTGTAGCGGAGTAGACGCGAATGTAATAAGTGTCTGCATTAAGGTTAGTATTAATCCCCTCTGCTGCTGTGTCGGAATTTACCGAACTATAGATAACTGCTCCGCTGCTGTTGAGGAGTTGCACGTCAGCATTTGCACCCAAGCCGTTGACAGCTAAATTGAAGTCGCTTTTCGTGCCGAAAGTGAATTTATAGTAGTCATTCCTGTCAGAGCTGCCTACCGAATCTTTATATGTGGTGATGCTAGAACTTACTGTTATGTCGCGGGCATAAGCTACTGTGTTGGGGGCCTTCTCTAGAACCGCATCATTTAGCCCAATCTCCCAGTTGAGGTCGTTGTTCGAGGTGAGTAACAAACTATTAGCGAAGGTTGTGCCATTCATCTCCCACACGGCATTTTGCCCCGTCGCATAGTTGCGCCAGACTAAATCGCTTTTGCCATCACCGTTGAAGTCGCCCGTTCCCGATATTTGCCAGTTGAGGTCGTTGTTTGAGGTGAGGAATATACCGTTAGCGAAGGTTGTGCCGTTCATCTCCCACACGACATTTTGCCCTGTCGCATAGTTGCGCCAAACTATATCGCTTTTGCGATCGCCGTTGAAGTCGCCCGTTCCCGATATTTGCCAGTTGAGGTCGTTGTTTGAGGTGAGGAATATACCGTTAGCGAAGGTTGTGCCGTTCATCTCCCACACGACATTTTGTCCCGTCGCATAGTTGCGCCAGAGCAGGTCGTCGTTTTTGCCATCGCCCGTAAAGTCACCTGTCCCTTCTAATTTCCAGTTGAGGTCATTGTTTGAGGTGAGGAACAAACCGTTAGTGAAGGTTGTGCCGTTCATCTGCCACACGACATTTTGCCCTGTCGCATAGTTGCGCCAGAGTATGTCGCTTTTGCCATCGCTGTTGAAGTCGTAGCCTTTCACAGCACTGCTTGGAGGGGTTGATGCCGAGACGGAGGGCGCAGTACTGCTGGAATTGTAGGTAGGAACGCTGAGTCCGGGCGCGATCGCTGATGTTCCCAATGTTGGTGGAGTCAGCTCTTGAAAGCTAGACCCGTTGGAGCTGAGGCGTTCTTGCAAATTTGATGTGCTAGGCATACGATAATTACACCTGTATGGCTGTCAGACAGGCGTCAATATTTTTATGAAGTCTCTAATCTACGTCTACTCTGCCCCCGGACGGGCGACAACTGTGTTTATACGAGTAAACTTAGAACTTTGCCAAATCTTTAAGTTGCCTGCCAGTTCCATTGACTGATGCCCAAGAGCAAAAGATGAACCACTTAAGGCCAGACATTGGTTACATTCCGACAGCTTTAGATCTTGTCAATGCAATGCTCGCTCTAGCCAATGTGAATTCTAATGACATTCTTTACGATTTGGGCAGTGGAGATGGACGAGTGGCGATCGCGGCGGCTCAACAGTGTGGTGCGCGGGGTGTCGGTATCGACATCGATCCAGAACGCATACGCATCGCTAAGGAAAACGCTTTTCTTGCTGGAGTTAGCGATCGCGTAGAGTTTCGCCAACAAAATTTGTTTGAGTGTGATTTCAGTGATGCTACGGTTATTTTTCTGTACCTATTACCCCATCTTAATCTCAAGCTAGTACCCCAACTATTTTGCCAGCTCAAGCCCGGTACGCGCATCGTGTCTCATGACTTCGACATAGGTAATTGGAAGCCCGATCGTACAATTCAAATGATTTCCTCAGAAGACGAAGAATCCACCCTCTACTACTGGGTAATGCCAGAGGATATTCCACAGGTCTAAGGTGCGATCGCGCCAATAAAACCTACAGCTTTTTTAAACCGACAAACAAAACTAAGCGCTCCCTCCGTTGCGTCGCTTTCAGTATTTTTCAATTAATTAATGACACTTTCAACACTAGATATCAGCTTTGTGCAAAACCACCCCTAGAATGCCATATTTATTCGATACCTAGACCCGTTTCTGGAGCAGCTTATGGTAACACAGGTCGGTCTGAATCTGTAGTTTCCGTAGGTACGCCCAGATGCTTGCGAGCGTCTTGTTCTGCCATCTGGTGGTCGTGTTCGCTGTTAAATTGACTTTCATCTAGTAGATGTTCGCTCCGTGCCGCTTCATCTCGGGTTGGGGGAGCGCCATTTTTCCACTTGTACTTGATATCCATGTTTCTGCCTCCTAATTACCTTAATATCAAGGATGTGCGATGTCAGGGCTAGCGGTGTCTGTCCAGAGGCAGAATTATAGCTTTACATGATAACTCCTGGCTCAAAAAATGGGCTTGTTGAGAAGATCCAAATTATAAGTCATACTCAGCTCTTACATTTTGATGTATAGGCTTTTAGGCCTATTACTTAAGCATGAATTTTCTCCTATTCGACAATATCTTTAAAATTAAAGAGCGTTGGTATAACAATATAAATGGCGAAATTTATAGCCATCTAAGTCATTGTTAGAGATAAAAATATATTTTCAATTTGTATCAATAACTGTTGTTTCAGCACGTCAGCGATCGCGCATATATGGTGTAATATAACGACTATTTGCTCTAACGTAACACCTCATTCTATCTGGACTATTTTTAGCCCGCTCGTACCTAACAGGCATCCAGGGCTTACCTGCAATGTCTCTGGCATTAAGGAGAACTTCATCAGAACCACCACGCCCCACTTCGGCTTGAATTACATCATCTTTATTAAACTTCTTGATAATCCGGTTATTTGTTCCTGGGGTGCTGCGACAGTTTAAATTATTACTAACAACACGCCACACCGAACCTGCCATCAAACTAGAATTAAGGGGGAGAGTTGCTTTAACTGGAGCATCATTGCTGTAGTAGTCTCCGAATCTATTTGGAGAGCTTTTATCTATGTCTTGGGCAAAGGCTACAGAATTAAGGCTGTAAACTAAACCAATGATTTTTATCGCAATTAGGCGGTAATTCATAATAAAGGCAATATTAATGTTTGGGGCGATCGCGCTCTGCCATAATTAAAGTATGCCCAAAAATAAAAATGGCAAACGTGCAGGAGAAGCAAATGGAAAATACAGCTTGGCTAGACTTAGTAACAGGTGGAATAGCGATCGCTATTCTCATAAGCGGAATCGCTATGCTCTTACGTGGAGTTTTAGCCTTTGGCGATAAAAAGAAATAATCGAAACCAAATCCTAAAACGAACGCATCAGGAATCGCCCAAATTAACAGAAAAAGTTTGCCCTTCAACCATCACGCGATCGCCTTCTACTAATTGCCGTCCTCGTCGGGTTTCGATCGTGCCGTTGACTTTTACCTCGCCCCCTTGAATCATCAGTTTGGCGTGCCCACCAGTTTCCGCTACACCTAGAAGCTTTAAAAACTGGTCGAGTTTAATTGTGTTGCCGCTTGTCGTCATAATAAGTTTTGCACTCAACTTGCTATGTTTAATTGTACAAACAGCGATCGCCAGAATGCTCTCGTTTCGCTTCAGGGCTTACAAAAATGCCCCGTAAAAAGGGGCGAAAATTCTATAGCCTCCCTTTTTAAGGGGCATAGTTTAAACAGCACGCCTTCTACTTCTGAAGGGCCAATTCCCAAAGATCGTAGCCGCGACGAGTCAGATGCACTCCATCTGTTGTCAAATCAGCACGCAAATTGCCTTCAAGATCGGTAAAACGAGAATGAAGATCTAAATAGCTTGCCCCTTGTTGTTGAGCGATCGCAGCTATTTGCCTGTTAAGATAACGAATCCGAATGTTAGAAATTGTTGACACCCGCGTGGGCAAAATTGATTGCACAACTACCTCAGAACGTGGGTGATTTAAGCGCAAGCGGCGAATTATCTGCCTGATATTACTAAGAATCGCCTCGTTTGTAGCACCTTGTTTTAAATCATTGACGCCAGCTAGAACATAAATAGCATCGGGTTGTGTTTGAGAAAAAGCTGACAATCTTTTTAAAATACCAGTGGAATTATCCCCAGAAATTCCCTGATTTAGCCACAAAGTTCCATAGGGAAGTTTCTCTTGAGGAAACCACAATGTAAGAGAATCTCCAACTAAGATAGCTAGACGATTCTCGCCCCGACCGTGCGCGATCGCTTTTGCTTCCTTTACTAATAAGCGCTTCCACTGCTCATAGGCGGGTTTTTTCTTAGCCTTCTCCCAATAGGATTTAAAGCTATAAGCAGGCAAGCGCGTATAAATCTGCCCAGATTGTAACGCTGCTACCCGTTGGTAAAATAGCTGAGTTCCCGAGATGGGTTTTATAGTTGCAAAATCAGATAAATTATCTGAATTCTTGATAATATCTGAACCGGTAAACTTTACGTCAGATAAAAGAATTGGATTAGATAGTTTTGAGTTTTGTAGGGCAGTAGTTTCTCGACTCCCAACAACCGACTCAGGACTAAATTGAGAGTTGAGCGCGATCGCTGATGTTGGCAAACCTGCAATTGGGGAACCATCAGCAAGCGGGCGATCCAACAAACTGCTGAATTCCAAAGTCGGCAATTCTAAACTAGGGACGCTGTGGTTACCAACAAGTTGCAAAAACTCCGTATCGTAGGCATCAAACTGTGCTAAAGGTGGGTCTGGTGGTAGCGTAGAAGGATTAGCGATCGCCCCATCTGATATTGACCCTTGCGTTAAAAGACCTGTAGCCAGTAGATAAAAATGGCTCATTCCGTCACTCCATCATGTCCTCTTCTCCCTTTCACAGGCTTTGTTGTTAAAGTCCGGAAAGTTTGATAGGGCATTTGCCTAGCAACGCATACAGTCAGGCGCGTGACTATACCATATCCTTTGGCATAGAATCTTCAGTTTGTCATTATTCTAAGCTTCTTCCTCGATCGAGAGTTTTGTCGATTCGGGTGAGTAAATCTAAATCGATATACCCCATTGGTGCGATCTGCCGCGTCTTCAATCCTGCAAATTACCATCAGTTTTTTTCTTGATTGTTCAAGGGTAGCCTCACAGTAAACGTAGTTCCAACCCCAACTTCACTCTTGACATCAATTTGACCACCATGTAAGTCAACCGACCTTTTAACAATTGCTAATCCCAGACCAGTACCCCGAATCGTACCGACGTTTTTCGCCCTATGAAAACTCTCATACAGTCTTTTTAAATCTTCAGGAGGAATGCCTATGCCAGCGTCTTTAATGTAAAAGATGGCTTGTTCATCCTCACAATTAATTTCAAAATCTACAGTGCTACCTTCAGGGGAATACTTAATAGCATTTGAAAGTAAATTATTGAGGATGTGCCGTAGTAGCTTTTCATCCATATGAGCATTGGTGTAGCTCCCTGTAGAGCTAGAATTCAAACTATTGCGTACTACGAAATTAACCTTATGTTGAATACCAACACCCAAAACAATTTCTTCCACAAGTTCGCGGCAGAAGTTTTCTAGATCGAGGAGGGCTGGTTTAAACTCTAATTTTTTCGCTTCGGCTTTTCCGATAAGCAGCACATCATCCAACAACTCCGTCATCCTTTGAACACCTGCTTGAATGCGATGCAGATGAGTGATTTTTTTATCTTCTGCTAATTTATGGCCATAATCTTCTAGCAACCCGGCAGAAAATAAGATCGTGGATAGCGGAGTGCGGAATTCGTGAGAAGCCATTGATACAAAGCGGGATTTTAGTTCGTTGAGTTCTTTTTCTTTTTCCAGCGTTTTGTACATTTCCGCTTCAGCTAGCTTACGCTTGCTGATGTCGCGGAATATCAACACCGCTCCCTGTAACACCCCATTTTTAGAGCGAATGGGTGCAACACTGTCATCAATTGGTATTTCTCTACCATCCCTTTGGATCAAAATTGTATTATCAGCTAATTCAAGAACAATACCCTCGCGCAATGCCCGTTCTACAGGAATTTCAGCAGGCTGTCGCGTCTGCTCGTTGATAATACAAAAGACCTCATCAATTTTTCGTTCCTTAGCTTCGTTAATAGGCCATCCTGTTAGCGCTTGTGCTACAGGATTCATAAAAGTGATAACTGCTGATGTGTCAGTGGTAATGACAGCATCACCGATGCTTGAAAGCGTAACTTCTAGCCACTGCTGTTGTACTTTCAATGCCTGCTCTGCCCGCTTGCGATCGGTCATCTCACGATAAATTAAGTAGTAGACCAAAGCGAGAATCACAAAAGTCAGGATGATGCCAGCCGAGACTATAACGATTGTGTTGCGGGCGCTGGTTTGAGCAATTGCAGCGCGCTGGTTTAATAGTCTTGCCTCCTCATTCTCCATTTCGCGAATAGTGTAGCGGATATTATCCATAAGTGACTTTCCGCGATCGCTCAACACTACTTGCAATGCAGCCTCAAACCCTTTGGTCGATCGCAATTCAATAGTCTGTTTGAGTTCGGATGATTTTGCGGCAATCAGCGGAACCAGGATATCAATCTGCTGCTGGTGTTTGGGGTTATCTGCTGTTAGTTTCCTAAGCTCATCAATTTGTCGTTCGACATTTTCAACTGCAACTTCGTAAGGTTCCAAATAATAATTTTTTCCAGTAATAATATAGCCGCGTTGTCCAGTCTCCGCATCCTTCATATACGAGAGTAATTCTTCAAGCTTGGTGATCTTCTTTTGAGTTTGTGCAACCTGTTTGCTGGTATTAATTACTTCTCTGATGCTATGGTATGAAACTGTAGCAATCAAAACTAAAATTGTCGAAGTTAACCCAAATCCTCCGGCAATTTTTTTAAAGAATTTCCTGCGCGTTTTCTCTGCTAGCTTATACTCATTAGTCGGTGCTAGTTTCAGACTTTCTAAGTTGTGCCGTAGCTCTAGTTGCTGGGTTACTCGGCGGGCAATCGTTCGCAATGCCTCTAATTGTTTCGGGCTGAGTTCCCTTGGTACGCGATCGATCGCGCAGAGCGCTCCCAGTGCGTGTCCATCAGGGGTAATTACGGGGATACCCGCGTAAAACCGTATATAGGGTTCGGATGTTACTAGGGGGTTAGTGGCAAACCGTTCATCAGCTAGCGCATCAGGAACTATAAAAACGTCAGATTGTAAAATTGTATGGGCGCAAAAGGCGTCATCGCGGGGTGTTTCCACAAGATCCAAACCCACTTTTGACTTGATCCATTGGCGTTTTGTATCAATTAGGCTGATTAAAGCAATGGGAGTTTCACAAATATAAGAAGCTAAACGGGTGAGATCGTCGAATGACTCTTCAGGTGCTGTGTCGAGGATTTTATACTGCAAAAGCGCCTCGATTCTGTCTATTTCGTTATCAGGCAACGATACTCTCATTCTTGCTCCTCATCAACTGCTGAAGTAGTCACAATCGCTGAACAAAAAAGATATATAATTGCTGCTCAATCGAATACTTCAGCAACAGAAAAATATTTCCCTTCATAGCAGCGGAAATCTTTAGACAGTGCAATGTCTCAGGTTAAGGTTCGCTCTCAGGAGTGGGTTTACCCACCCCTGCTATGGAGCCAGTGGTGTATTTCTGCCGAGCTGCTTTAGGGGTAACAATTATGTTGTACTCGATCTATTCGCTGCCAGCTGCGATCCGAGATACGATGGGTAAGGCTGCGTATTATAACTGGCCTGGATTTGCGCGATCGCAACTTTATTTTATTGCTTCTAGTTAACCTGGGGTTAACCTGTATTTATCTACATTTTTAACAATTTAGCCGTAAATTTGGCATAGATCTAAAGTATAAACTCACTTGAGCAATCCCAACAACAGCAACTGTAATTAACCTGTTGATGTTTCGGTATTCGCAGCATCACCCCGAAGCCAACTAACATAAAAAGCCTACCAATATCCCCCCACCCCCCTTATTTGTCTAGTTTAAGAGGGAAGCGTAATTCAAAGCTTATGTTTGCAGGGGGATCAAAAATTATGTTTTTTACTCCCACGCAAGTAAGGGGAAGATATGTCAAAATTTATTACCGTAGGGATTGGAGCGATCGCTCTTAATTGGTAATTAGGGAACAGTTTTTGTACCACTCATTATCCCTTACCACCTCAATCAAAAAACAAACGAAACATCTTGCCTAACTTTTCGACTAAAAAGAACTATTAATCTTGAAAAAAGTGGTCAAACGCACTTTACAGCTCTTAACGCCTAATTCCTCCTGAATTCTCGCAAAATCGAATATTTATTCCCTCTCAAACACGTACAACTCTGACAGCTACTCTGTAGGTAAAAATCTGCGGTAGAACCCCCAAGGGAAGGATGAAGAATGAACCACGAACGATAAATAATAAATGCTTCTCATCGCAAAATCCTTGAATCTATGCCGCAATACTTCGGACAACTCCAAAAAACGGAACAGCCTTGGTCAACCCTTGGCCCGGTACAAATTATAAACCGCGACGAACGCTGCATTCGCTTCGCTTGTGGCGGTTCCCTCATCGTCCTCAGCGTCCTAGCGCCCAACTTAATCCGCGTGCGACTAACACCAACGGGCGATTTTATGCCGCGTCGATCTTGGGCAGTAACCCTAGATGATGGAGAATGGCCAACTGTACCGTTTGAGTTGCGAGAATCTGATGAAGCGGTAGAAATCGAAACCCAACAAATGCGTGCGTGCGTTTACCGCAACCCCTGTCGCATCGCCTGCTTCGATAAAACTGGCAAACCCTTCGCCCACGATACAGATTTAGGGATGGGTTGGCGCATGGGTGCTGTTGCTGCTTGGAAACGCATCGAAACTGACGAACACTTCTATGGCTTCGGCGAACGTACTGGGCTGCTTGACAAACTTAGCGAAGTAAAAACCAACTGGACAACTGACGCGCTTGACTATAATTCGCTTACAGATGAAATGTACCAGGCGATTCCATTTTTTATTGGTTTGCGCCCAGAATTAGCCTACGGTATCTTTTTTAACACAACCTTCTGGAGCCAGTTCGATATCGGCGCGGAAAAACCAGGTATCTTGCGAATGGAAACACGCGGGGCTGAACTAGATTACTACATCATCTACGGCCCCGAACCCTCACAAATTCTCAGTACCTACACTGAACTCACTGGTAGAATGCAACTACCGCCAAAATGGGCGCTGGGCTACCACCAATGTCGCTGGAGTTACGAGTCGGAAGAGATCGTGCGGGAATTGGCTAAGGAATTTCGCGATCGCCGCATTCCTTGCGATGTCATCCATCTCGATATCGACTATATGCGCGGCTACCGCGTGTTTACGTGGAGTCCCAAGCGCTTCGCCAATCCCGCAAAATTGGTGGGTGACTTAGCGCAAAATGGCTTTAAGACGGTGACAATTATCGATCCAGGCGTTAAATACGAGCCAGAGGGTGATTACCACGTATTCGACGAAGGTATCGAACACGACTACTTTGTGCGTAAAGCCGACGGAAAGCTATTTCACGGCTACGTCTGGCCTGAAAAGTCTGTATTTCCCGACTTTATGCGCTCTGAAGTGCGTAAGTGGTGGGGCGATTTGCAAAAAAGTTTAACTGATGTGGGTGTTGCTGGTATCTGGAACGACATGAACGAACCCACCATTGACGAGCGCCCATTTGGGGATGGTGGGAGAAAAATTGCCTTTCCCCTAGATACGCCGCAAGGTGACGCCGAGGAGATATCTAACCATGCGGAAACCCACAATTTGTATGGGTTGATGATGTCTAAGGCGTGTTGCGAAGGACTGGAGCGATCGCGCCCAAACGAGCGCTCGTTTGTCTTAACGCGATCGGGTTATGCTGGCATTCAGCGTTGGTCATCGGTGTGGATGGGTGACAACCAATCGCTGTGGGAACATCTAGAAATGTCGCTGCCCATGCTGTGTAATATGGGGCTGTCGGGCGTGGCTTTTGTGGGTTGCGATGTTGGCGGCTTTGCTGGAAATGCGACGGCTGAGTTGTTTGCGCGTTGGATGCAAGTGGCGATACTCTATCCATTGATGCGCGGACATTCAGCGATGAGTACGGCGCGACATGAACCTTGGGTATTTGGCGATCGCACCGAGAAAATTTGCCGCGAATATATCAATCTGCGATATCAGCTACTCCCCTACATCTACACCTTATTCTGGGAAGCAACAACAACAGGCGCACCGATATTGCGCCCTTTGCTCTATCATTATCCAAGCGATCGCCACACTTACGCCCTCTACGACCAAGTATTGCTCGGTTCGGCCCTAATGGCTGCACCAGTCTATCGTCCTGGCGTAGAGTACCGCGCCGTCTATCTTCCCGAAGGCGTTTGGTACGACTGGTGGAGTGGCGAACGTTACCAAGGCTCGACGCATATTTTAGCCCACGCACCCCTAGAGCAGATGCCCCTCTACGTGCGTGCTGGCGCTATTATTCCCCTCGCACCCATAGTGCAATATGCAGACGAGCGTCCTCTGGATGAGCTAACATTACGCATCTTCCCAGGAAACGGCGAATTTACCCTCTACGAAGACGACGGTCATAGCTTTGAATATCAGACAGGCGCTTGGGCAACAACAACTTATCGCGTTTATTCTGAAGGGCAACAAACAATAGTTGAAATTGCTCAACGTGAGGGCAATTTTACACCAGCAGCGCGGGAAATTATAGTGCAACTCGTTGGTGTGGGAGAACAACGATTCAGAGATGATGGCACGCCCCGTAACCTGACATTTTAATAAATTTTTCTATTTAGCCCCCACTCGATCCGCTTGCCATTGCGGGTTTTTTCTAGCTAAATGCGATTAATGGCAGATCGGGCATCGCCCCGCAAAAATGCTATAAACGCAAAAAGGACAGGCATCTTGCCTGTCCTTTAAAGCATATATGGCGATCGTATAGCTAGCCCGCCTGTCGAGAAACTAGCTTTTCAATATTCGCCTGGGTTTGATGCAATAGCTGCTCTCGGGTATCTCCCGCATGGGTGAGCGTGGGAACCAAGTTACGGGCTTGTAAAGCCATGTGAAGCTGCAAGTGGGCCACGTACTCACTAAAATCTTCGCGAAATGCAGGATTTGGGGATTGCTTTGAATCAAAGGCCACAGTGTTGTCCGTCCCTGTCTCTAAGCTGTTTATCATCATTAGAAATTATCACGCACTTTTTGCTCTGTTTTAATTTCGCAACGAACTTTAATCATTTTTCGCTTAAATGTTAAGAACCGTAAAATAGTTGTAGCGATTTTTCTAATCTTCATTGCCTGAGTCCAGGCGAGTCAAGCTATGTCATCAATCAACAAACACATCCTGACGGTACACCTGGATATCGAGCCGCTCCGTCAAGTTCCCCAGCCAGCCGCCTACCTAGAAGATGTAGAGACTAGCAATGCAACGTCTCTACCACCGTTGCTGATGCTGCACGGCTTTATGGGCACTAAAGCTTGCTGGTTGCCGTTGATTGAACAGCTAAAATCCTCTCGTTTCCAGGACTCTGCCTGGGAACGTCGTTGCATCAGCTTAGACTTAATGGGTTTTGGCGAGTCAGGCAAACCAGCCATCCGCTACGACATCGCGAAGGAAGTCGCCTTCGTGCGTTGCGTCGTCGAGGCACTCAAGTTAGACCCCTGCTATATTATCGGACACTCGTTTGGCGGCTGGGTGGCGTCTGCTTATGCGTTGCAGTATCCCAATGCGGTTAAAGGCTTGATACTTGCAGCACCAGCAGGGATTCGAGATGATAGTTTTTGCGGTCGCTACGACCACTTGCGTCCTTTATTATGGCCTACACCTGTAGTTGATTGGGCGTTGCGGCTAGCCAAGCCATTTGCTAATACTACAGATAAACGCGCAACATTAGATAGAATTAGCTGGTTTAGACAAGAATTGATGTCACAGCCAGCAGCAAGATCGTTTTTACTCGACCGGATGCGACCTGAAGATGCAATTGATACAGTTGAGAAAGAAATTCATAGGCTGCGGGTTCCGACGCTGGTAATTACTGGTGACGGCGATGAAACTATTCCTCTGTGGCATAGCGAAACCTATGCTAAAGAAATTCCAGCCGCTCAGATAGCTATAATCCCAGGTGCAAGCCATGCATTGCCGCAAAATCATGCTTCGGAAATGGCAGATCTCATATTGCAATTCCTGGCGAGTTCAATTCAACCTTTCCCAGCATTAAACCATGACATCTCAGATTGAATACGGTAGCATCGCCAACCCTGAAGAAGCTGAAAAACTTGGGGTAATTCTCAATCAGTGCTTTAACAGTCCGCCTAACAGTTGGCAAACTTACAGCGATCGCATCGGCTTAGAAAACTTTCGCATAATTCGCAAAGGCGGAGAACTGATGGGCGGCTTGGCGATTTACCACATGGGGCAATATTATGGCCTTGAGAGCGTACCAATGGGGGGAATTGCTGCCGTTGGCATAGCACCAGAGTATCGCGGATCTGGAGCAGCGATCGCCCTGATGCAGCACGCCGTCAAAGAACTTTATGCCAAAGGATTGCCAATTTCTGTACTTTATCCAGCAACTCAGCGACTTTATCGCAAAGCTGGATACGAACAAGGCGGGATATATTGCAGTTGGGAAATACCCACTGAAACTATCCAAATAAAAGATAGCAACCTCCCGATAAAATCTGTCAGTTCCATCAGCCACGAAGTCTTTAAAGACCTTTATCACCAACAGTCGAAAGTCAATAACGGCAATTTAGATAGAAACAAAGCCATCTGGGACGGAGCCATAAAACCCCAAACTGAAGAACCAGTCTATGCCTATCTCATCGGCAAAGAAACCCAACCCGAAGGCTACATTATTTTGGCTCAATATCAAGAAGACAACAACAACCTAATTTTAATCAAAGATTGGGTAGTTTTAACAGCAGCAGCAGCGAATACTTTATGGACATTTTTAGCTGGTCATCGCTCCCAAATTAAAAAAATGAGGTGGCGCAGTTCACCAGTTGACCCTTTAACATTGTTGCTTCCAGAGCAGACAGCAAACATTCGCAATTTGGAACGCTGGATGCTGCGAGTAATTGATGTTCCCAAAGCATTGGAAAAACGAGGCTATCCCTTGGGAATAGAAACCGAGTTGCATTTGCAAGTAGAGGACGAATTGCTACCTGAAAATAACGGTAAATTTGTTTTAAAAGTATCCAACGGACGCGGTGAAGTCACAAAGGGAGGAAAAGGCGAATTACACCTAGACGTGCGGGGATTAGCACCACTCTACACAGGTCTGTTCGCGCCACATCAACTGCAACTCGCAGGGAAACTAGAAGCTACAGAAACAGCATTATCAGTTGCTACCAGCTTGTTTGCTGGTTCGCAACCTTGGCTGCCAGATTTCTTTTAAGCTTCGTAGCCCACCAGCGCCGGACTACTGTTTCAAAAATCAACCGGGGGTTCATCTAGATCGAGTCCTTTCCGCAGCCCGATTGCTATCTTACTATGCTTTTCAATTTGCCCCATCACTTGCTTGGCTCGACTTATCACAGAGGGCGGTAAACCAGCCAATCGTCCAGCTTCAATTCCATAAGATTTATCTGCACCTCCAGGCTGAACTTGGTGCAGAAATATAATTTGGTCGGCTAACTCTTTCACCGTCACTTGATAATTAGCAACGTTAGATAAAATCGACGCTAATTCGTTAAGTTCGTGATAGTGAGTGGCAAAAATAGTCCGCGCCTGAATATCATTTGCCAGATATTCTGCAACAGCCCAAGCAATCGAAAGGCCGTCAAAAGTAGCCGTACCTCTCCCAATTTCATCTAACAAAACTAGGGATTTAGGCGTTGCATGATTGAGAATATTAGCTGTCTCATTCATCTCCACCATAAAAGTAGATTGACCAGTAGCCAGATCGTCAACAGCGCCAACCCTAGTAAAGATGCGATCGCATATCCCCAAAGTAGCCGAACGCGCAGGCACAAAACTACCCATCTGCGCCATCAACTGAATCAAACCCACCTGGCGCAAATAACAACTCTTCCCGCTAGCATTAGGCCCCGTCAAAATAATTAAATCCGGCCTCTCCTCTGCTCTCTCTGCGCCTTTGCGGTTCGCTAATTCTTCCCTACCCAACTGAGTCGAATTCGGTACAAAAAAGCCAGCAGGCAGCGATTGTTCTACAACAGGATGACGCCCATCAATAATATTAATTTCCCGACTTTCAACCATCTCCGGACGACAGTAACCCTGATAAACTGCAACCTCTGCTAAACCGCACAAAACATCAGCAGCAGCAACAGCGCGTGAGACATTGCGAATTTGTTCTGCGTATTCTGCAACCTCTAAGCGCAAGTTACTAAAAATCTCATACTCCAGCCTATTTAGATCGTCACGCGCTGTCAAAATTCGCGCTTCCCGTTCCTTCAATTCGGGAGTAATATAACGCTCCTCAGTCGTTAAAGTTTGCTTGCGAATGTAGTTATCTGGAACTTGATCTGCCTTAGCGCGAGAGATACTGATGTAATAGCCAAAAGTTTTATTAAAGCCTACCTTTAGTGTAGAAATACCTGAGCGAGCTTTTTCGGTAACTTCCAAATTTGCTATCCATTTTTGGTCGTCTTCCGCTTCTGCACGCAGTTTATCCAAATCAGCGTTGATACCAGGTCGAATTAAACCGCCTTCCTTTAGGTGGAGGGGGGGCGCTTCTACTAGATTAACGTGTAGCTTCTGTGCCAGTTGTTCCAAGATAGGCGGCACTTTCTGCAAAGCTCTAAGAAAGGGAGAACTACCGTTAGCTGCTATTTCAGCTAATTCGGGTAATTTTGCTAATGAATCTGCCAAAGCAACTAAATCTTTAGCATTAGCAGTCCCGGAACCGGCGCGACCTGTTAATCTTTCTAGGTCATATATTTGGCGGAGTAACTGTCGCAAATCGCCGCGAAGAAAGTTATTTTCTACTAATTCTTGAATAGTGTCTTGTCTAGCGCCAATTCCTTTAATATCTAGTAGTGGTTGCAACACCCAACGGCGCAAAGCACGGCCACCCATTGCGGTGCAGGTTTTGTCTATTGCCCAGAGTAGGGAACCGTGCAACGTGCCATCGCGGACGGTTTGAATAATTTCGAGGTTGCGGCGGCTTTGGTGGTCGAGGATGAGGTAATCGGTGAGGGTATAGGTGCGTAGGGTTTGGAGTGGAACTGGGTTTTCTTTTTGGGTGTCTTCGAGATATTCTAATAATCCACCAGCAGCGCGAACTGCGAGGGGGAGGTGTTCGCAACCCAATCCTTCAAGCGATCGCACTTTAAATTTTTGCAATAGTCGCTGTCTTGCTTCTGCTGGGGTAAAGGGAATTTGCGATCGCAGTGCATAACAGAAAGACGGCGGCAAACAGTTAGGCAAATGCTCGCTAGTTTCACCCGGTCGCAGCAAACTTCCCAAATCCGGAGCATTAGTTGGAACCAGCACTTCTGAAGGCTGCAATCTCATCAATTCGTGAGTTAGTTGTTCTAATTCACTGGCTTGAGTGGTGAAGAATTCGCCAGTAGAAATATCTGCATAAGCCAACCCCCAATGATTCCCGGCAATAACTATAGCTGCTAGAAAATTATTGCGCCTCGCTGTTAGCATCCCCTCATCTAATAGCGTACCGGGGGTGAGGACGCGAGTTACTTGGCGGCGTACCAAATTTTTGCCTTCAACTTCAGAGGCTTCTTCCATTTGGTCGCAAATAGCAACGGCATACCCCTTTTCTACCAGCATTGTGCAATATCTATCTATTGCATGATGAGGAACTCCCGACATCGGTACGCGACCGATTTCTTTGCCACCATTGATACTTGTTAGAACAAGTTCTAATTGCTGAGAAACAATACACGCATCCTGAAAAAATACCTCGTAAAAATCGCCAACACGATACAGCAGTAACGCATGAGGATACTGATCTTTAATATCAGCATAATGCTGCATCATCGGCGTCAGCTTAGTTCGGTCTAGCTTGTGATAATCAGCGTTCCGGATCTTGGGTTGATTGGGTTCTTGAGGGGTAGATGCCGAGTAATTCATAGACGCTGGCGATATGCTTAAACCTTTAATGACTTTAGCGCAAGGTGACTCTAACAGTTGTTAAAGCTTTGTTAATATGTCGCGAGGAAGCAAGGTAAGTAACCTCATCCTTATTATTGATGGGTAATCTCGCGAAACTCTTTTAAAATTCTGCGAAATAGGGGATGGGTTGACGAGTCGTACTGATATGGATGAATGCTTGTCAGCGGCTTTAACTCCATCATGGTAGCAGCTAAGAAAGCAGCATCAAAATTACCTAATTCTTCAGGTCTAATATCGCGTTCAATCACCTCAATCCCCTCGGATATTGCAATATCAAGTATGGTAGCGCGGGTAATGCCGGGGAAAATATTCGGAGTTAGCGCAGGTGTAATAATAGTGTCTTTTTTCAGGAAAAAAAGATTAGCCACCGCAGCTTCGGTAATTCTGCCTTCCCTGTCTAGCAGGATAGCATCATTGAATCCAGCTAACTCGGCGGCGCGACGGCTTAAATAACTATTTACATAGGTTCCGCATATCTTCCACGTAATTGGAATGGCACTACCAGAAACGCGCTCATATTGAGATATATGGCAAGTAAGAGAGGTGTCTACATCCCGTGCAATAGTAACAGCCAAAATTGTCACATCGACAGGCATTGCATCGCTAAAGTTCAGTTGTGGCACTGAACGGTAAACAATCGGTCTAATGTAATAATTAGTTTTTGGGACTTCATCTAGCAATGACAGAATACCCATTTTAAGGTCTTCGTTTGACCAGGCAAATTCCAGCCCCATGTTTGTCGACCCATTGCGAAGGCGGTCTAAATGTGATTCTAGACGATGAATATAATAGCGATCGCCATTCCAATAAGCCATTATGCCATCAAAAACGCCTATGCCCAAGTGAAGAGAATGGCTAGCAATTGAGGGTGCAGCTTGTTCGCGTTCAACCAGTTTTCCGTTATGCCAAGCAATCGGCGTAGCTTCAAGAAACATTCAGGTAATTCCTATTTAACCCAAATAAGTCCAAATGCTTGAAATTATAATAAATTTACTGCAATAAACAAACTTGAATTCTGCATTTGCTCTAACAACCAAGCACCAACTTGCGTATTATCCATTTGCCGACTGCGCCCCAGTGCTTCTTGCAGTAAAGTTATCTCCAATCCAGGCAAAACTTGAGAGTGATTAATTCTCCTACTACAACCACCAGCAATGGAAAAAGCAACTAATGCTGCCCTATGAAAAAATGCTTATGCGATCGCCATCAGTTTCCAGCATCACTAGCTAATCCCTTCGATGCTATTACAACCGATTCATTTAAAGCTGTCGATTCAGATTCACTGCCATCTAATTGCTTCATTATTACCTCGCGCAAACTATCTGCAATACTTTTAAAAAAGCTAGCCAAGGGTACAGCAATCAAAACCCCTAGCAAACCTCCTAGCTTCCCTCCTATGAGTAAAGAAACAAAAACCCACACAGGATTTAATCCTGTTAAATTACCCAAAAGGCGAGGAGCAATAAAATTAGCATTAACCTGATCTATCGCTACGGCTATAGCTAAAACTTCCACGCCAAGCCAAAAATTTTGTAACGCTACCAACAAACTCACTAAGCTGATTCCTATCCCCGTACCAAACGGGAAGAAAGCTAAAAATCCAATTCCGATTCCAAACAGCAACCCTAAAGGAACTCGCAGAGCTAAAAAGGCCAGTGTCATGGCAAATCCAACAATAGTTGCCAACGTTGCCTGACCGATAAAATAATTATTAAAGTCCTCGCGTAAAGATTGCCGCACTTGAGGACTAAACCTAGCAGGCAACCATTTAAAAACTCCATCCCACATACGCTCTCCGTTCAATACCAGGTAGAAAGTTAAAACTACAGTTACCAGTATGTTGAAGACGCTACCAATGGTATCAAAAGCAAAACTAACAAGTTGACCTGTTAAGTTCTGGAGTTGGCTAGATAATCTGTCTGTAAATTGGGTGGCTAATCCACTTAAATTAACTGGAAGTTGCTGGTTTACAGCCCACTCTTGAAAAGTCTGTATTTGTTGCCTTCCCGAATCGATCCAACTGGGCAAAATCGTAGCAAGTTCGTTGAGCTGTTGTAAAATAATCGGAACTAAGGTTATACCCAAACCCCCTATTATCACTAACGCCAGCAACAAAACGACCACAACAGCCGTGTCACGTTTAACTCCTCTTTGCTGTAAAAATTGGATCGGATAATCCAAAATAAAAGCAACCAGAATTGCTGCCGCAAAAACGCTAACGAGGGGTTGAAAATATTGCAAAACCAGGAGCAATAGCCAACCATTCAAAACAGCAAGAGGAAATGCCAAACAGATAATTAACCATCGCGGGAATTTGTTTGCTGATTGCATGGGGTCACGTTCCGAACTGAAACTTCATAAAGATAAAAAGAACTTTTGTGTCTGGCTACTCAGGCAATGGAGGGGAACTTGTCGAGAAAATCCAGTAAAATTTTTTGATGAGGACTCCCCAGAGGTCGCACTTGCCCAGCGGCTTCAGAGTAGCGATCGCCCCTTCTAATCTCGTCTGGTGTTAATAACCCCATATCCCACCCTTCGCCTAACACTAACTGGTCGATTTCTACAGCAAGCGGTGCGTGAAAAACATGGCGCAACACTTTTTCATCAGGATAATAGCCAAACAATGTAGCCTCTGGCGGAGCATAGCCAATTTCCTCTAATAATTCCCGCTTTAGAGCCTCTTGGGGACTTTCATCCGGTTCGATGTGACCGCCAAAAAAGCCCCAATGTCCGGGATAGTAAATACCGGGGATATTATCTCGCAGTTGCAGAAGAAATTGACCGTCGCGATATAGGATAGCGATCGCTACCTCAACTAATTTATCCTTCATTCTTTATTTACCGTCTTCTTTTCTACCTGTTCTTGCTCCTGCACGTATACTTCTCCTAAATCTTTGCCGCCAATAGGAATGCTTTTATACTGCACTTGGCTCTTAATTAACAATTCATCCCCCTTATCTGGAAGAGTCTTGTTAGTTATAACCCAAATACTGCCGCTACCATCCTGCAATTCATAAGCGCCACTTCCCATAAACGGCGCAACAGTAGCCACTTTGCCTTTGATGTAAACGGTTGAATTGGTATCTCGACTCTTTTGGATATCTTCGATTTTTTTGACAGGTACACCATTAACCAACTGAGTAAAGTTACCACAGCCGGACAAACCACCCAGCAGCAGCGCAGCCGTACCTAATTGCAACACCCGGATTTTAACTAGCTTCATATCATCAGGGAAATTTAAGAGCGCTACACGATAAAAGAATGATACCTATCCCAAGTGGGTGTGATGATTGACGAAATCTGCGAAACTATCCATAGGATAGCCAATAAGAGCCAACATTCTTTAAAGCCTGATGCAATCCACAACTGCCGAGCTTTTAGACGGTAAAGCCCTGTCTGAACAAATTTACACGCAACTGCAACAGCAGATTCAGCAGCAGCAACCCCAAATCGGACGCCCTCCGGGGTTGGCCGTCCTGATGGTTGGCGATAACCCAGCCAGTGCTGCCTACGTGCGGAATAAAGAACGCGCCTGCGCTAAAGTGGGTATTGCCTCGTTTGGGCGTCATTTCCCTACTGAAACGACGCAGCAAGAGCTAGAGCAAGTCATTCACGCGCTAAATCAAGACGATCGCGTTGATGGCATTCTAGTTCAACTGCCCCTACCGCCGCACCTCGATGCTATTTCGCTGTTATATCAAATCGATCCAGATAAAGACGCCGATGGACTGCACCCGATTAATTTGGGGCGACTTGTGCGGGGAGAACCTGGGTTACGCAGCTGCACCCCTGCTGGGGTGATGCGCCTGTTGCAAGAATATAAGATTGATGTCAAGGGAAAACAGGCGGTTGTCGTTGGACGCAGCATTCTGGTGGGTAAACCGCTGGCTTTGATGCTGCTAGCAGAGGATGCTACTGTAGCGATCGCTCATTCTCGCACCCCCGACCTCGCTGCTATTACCCGCACTGCTGATATCCTGCTTGCAGCCGTAGGGCGTCCGTCACTCATCACCGCCGACATGGTAAAACCTGGGGCTGTAGTTATCGATGTCGGCATCAATCGCATAGAAGATGAAGGCGGTAAATCTCGCCTCGTAGGAGATGTAGACTTTGATTCTGTCCGCAACGTCGCCCAATTTCTCACCCCCGTCCCCGGCGGCGTTGGCGCGATGACAGTCGCGATGTTGTTGCAAAATACCGTATCAAGCTACAACAGGCGCCATTAAGGTTTGGGCCTTGGGGATTCTTAGTTAGGAGTAATGGGATTCCCCATGTCTCATTCCAAAATGTAAAATCCAAAATCTAAAATGCCATAGTCCCGTAAAATTGTTACGGACACGACAGCAGCTCAAGGAATTGAGGGATGATAGCGACAGATGACCTTCATGCCCCCCAGGGGGAATCTCCAGCCTTCGATCTATCGGCCTATTTAACCCAGCAAGCCGTGCTGGTAGAAGCAGCCCTAGATCGTTCCCTCCCACTCACCTATCCAGAAAAGATTTATGAGGCGATGCGCTACTCGCTGTTGGCTGGAGGAAAGCGCCTGCGTCCCATCCTTTGTCTTGCTAGCTGTACTTTGATGGGTGGAAGCGTGGAAATGGCGATGCCAACAGCCTGCGCCCTGGAAATGATTCATACGATGTCGTTGATTCACGATGATTTACCAGCGATGGACAACGACGACTATCGGCGGGGCAAGCCCACAAATCACAAGGTTTATGGTGAAGATATTGCGATTCTGGCTGGGGATGGTTTGTTGTCTTATGCCTTTGAATTTATTGCTACCCAGACCCAAAACGTACCAGCAGAACGGGTATTGCAGGTAATTGCTCGTTTAGGTCGCGCTGTGGGCGCGGCAGGGTTGGTTGGCGGTCAAGTTGTTGACCTGGAATCGGAAGGAAAGCCGGATATATCTCTGGAAACGCTTAACTTTATCCACACCCACAAAACTGGTGCTTTGTTGGAAGCTTGTGTGGTTTGCGGTGGCGTTTTGGCAGGTAGTAGTGAATCGGACTTGCAACGGCTGTCTCGCTATGCCGAGAATATCGGGTTGGCGTTTCAGATTGTAGATGACATTCTGGATATCACGGCAACGGCTGAGGAGTTGGGGAAAACTGCGGGTAAGGATTTGCAAGCTCAAAAGGCAACTTTTCCCAGCCTGTGGGGACTGGAGGAATCTAGAAGACAAGCCCAACAACTGATTGATGCGGCAAAGGCTGAACTTGAACCGTTTGGGGAGAGGGCAATACCGCTGAGTGCGATCGCAGATTTTATTATCTCCCGCACTAACTAAAAATTTTCCTTGTCTTTGAGCGCAAATCACGAACTTAGTTATTAGTAGCAGGCGAAGCCGCGAACCGAATGCATGACTTTAACCACATCCTAAATAACCAGGTGCTGATGGTTGCTCTCCTGGCTTGTTTAATTGCACAAGCATCTAAGCTTGTCATCGAACTGGCCAAAAATCGCAAATTTAATTTTCGCGTTTTAGTCACAACTGGGGGAATGCCTAGCTCGCATTCAGCATTGGTAACAGCCTTAGCAACTGGTGTCGGACAGACGGTGGGATGGGACAGCGCCGAGTTTGCGATCGCTACCATTTTTGCCATCATTGTTATGTACGACGCCGCTGGCGTCCGTCAGGCTGCTGGCAAGCAAGCCCGCATTCTCAACCAAATCATTGATGAGTTTTTTCAGGAAAAACCAGAGTTTAATGAAGCCCGCCTTAAAGAGTTACTGGGACACACACCCGTTCAGGTAATTGTAGGCTCGATATTGGGCGTGGCGATTTCTTGGTTAGCTGGCCCCGCTTATTAAAAGTAAAAAGTGAAAAGTAAAAAGGCAAAAGAAAGAATTTTATCTTTTGCCTTTTTATTTTATCTGCTAAAAATTAACAGCAGGTCTAATCAGGGTGACTTTGCGACTATCGACTATCATCACCAAGAAATTACGATCGCTCAACCTCTGTAAAATAGAATTCGCTTCAGTCTGGTTAGTTGTATAACTCGCCAGCAAATAAGGGCGCTGTGCGTATGAAGCCAGCCCTACATTTGCTCCTAACAACTGACGCACCTGAATTGCCACTTCTGGCCTGTTGGAGTAATCTACCAAAACAGCATAACCAGCTCCCAAAGCTTGAGGGTTATAGGCTTGTGCAGCCGGGGTAGGGGGTGGCTCTGCGGGTCGAGCGACGGACGCCTCTAATCCAACAATTTCATTGACAAAACGCGCCCAACCGTTGGCATCCTCAACAGTTCTCAAGCCACTAATGCGAGTGACAATATTGTTCAAATATCTACAAACGCTAGTCTTGGTGTTTGCAGGCAAAGTGCGTTGCAGTTGTTCCTGACGCTCCCTTGTCTCGCTGACCACCAACACCAAATACTCACCGCGCTGCGGCGGCTGGCATTGCTGCGGCGGCGCTTGAGCTACTACAAAGTCTACTGCAACAGTCAATCCGGCAGCTGTTACCAGAGCCGAACCCAGTAGGGGCCGCATAATTGATGCCCACGTTAAGGTCAAAAACCCTTTCACACCACTTTGACGCATGACCTTTCTGAGCTATGAGTAAGGAATTAATTATGCATTCTAAGGCTAATTGTCAATTCTGTTAATACCTCCCTTTACTGATAGTTGATTTCTACTCTACACAGCAATTGAATTAGCCAACGCTAAAACTCTCTTAGATATGATGTTTTAGCAGTCAATAGCCAATCAAAAATGCTTTCTAGCTCTGAGACATAGCTAAGGATGCGATCGCATCGGGAATGGTCGGGGACGGAGCCTGAAATTCTCCCGTCGTAGCGAACTCCACCCGCAGTTTTAAAAAGGTAATGAATTGAGAATTTGTGGAAATTACAGCAGCAGCAGGTTGGGGACATTTAGCCTTAATTTCTGCCATTTCCGGTGCCTCCAGAAAAGCTGGTTGCTTTACTAACCAAAAATCAATTTCTTTTTCTTGTTCGTGATAGTTGCGCCTGCGTTCTTTCAGCACTTCTTCCAAGGGTTCTTCTTCAAGCAAAAAGCGTTGACTAGCCAAAATGTAGTAGTAAGTTTTCATGGGTTAATGTTGAGTGGTGACTTGTAGAGACGCGATAAATCGCGTCTGAATGTTAACTTGTAGAGACGTGGGCGATCGCCTCAGAATTTTGAGTATTGAATTACCAAAAAATACTCATAACTCATATGAGTAACTCAAAACTCATAACTCTCCCCGCATGGCTTGTTTCATCTCTCGAACTGCTCTTTCGATACCTACAAGAGCCGCCCGACTGATGATAGTATGGCCAATGTTTAATTCTTCCATACCTGGTAGGGAAGCAACGGGGTAGACGTTCCAGTAAGTGAGGCCGTGACCTGCGTTGACGCGAATGCCAGCAGCGATCGCTTGTTCGCAACCTTTGGCTAAATAGGTTAATTCTTTGTGGCGACTGGTTTCATCAGTTGCTTCGGCATAGCGACCCGTATGCAGTTCAATAAACTTTGCCTTGATAATAGCAGCAGTTCTAATCTGGTCTGCATCAGCATCGATAAATAAGCTGACTGGGATGCCAGCGTCTTGCAATTTGGTGACAACAGATGTCATTTTATCGACTTGACCCGCAACATCTAAACCGCCTTCGGTTGTTACTTCTTCTCGTTTTTCTGGGACGAGAGTGACGTAATCGGGTTTGATGTCTAAAGCGATCGCTACCATTTCATCAGTAGCCGCCATCTCCAGATTGAGATGAGTCCGCACCGTCTGCCGCAATAATCGCACATCCCTATCTTGAATGTGCCGCCTGTCTTCGCGCAAATGCACGGTAATGCCATCAGCACCAGCGAGTTCTGCCAACACCGCCGCCGCGACGGGATCTGGTTCGACGGTGCGACGCGCTTGGCGGATGGTGGCGATGTGGTCAATGTTGACGCCGAGTGTAGCCAATCTGAACTTCTCCCTATGCCCTCAAGTCTTCCGCACTTTATCTTACCGGAAAGGCTGGAAGTCTTGCGCGGGTATATAGCGCGATCGCCATTTACAAGCGATCTTTCTCAACTGAGGAGTCAAGGCGCGATCGCTAGCTAAACCACTGTCTTAGAAACTTCTATTTAGGAATTCAAGACATAATTAGGTTGTGACAAACTTATAAAAAATTGGAGGCGCGATCGTGTCAGTTAAACTACTAAAACGCCTATTCACAGTCAAGGAATATCACCAGATGGTTGATGCTGGTATCCTCAATGAGGATGACCGAGTGGAACTCATCGCAGGAGAAATTATTAGGATGTCCCCTATAGGCAGACGCCATGCAGCTTGTGTGAAGTGCTTAAACAAACTATTGTCTCAAAGATTAGGCGATCGCGCCTTGGTAAGCGTGCAAGATCCAGTTCAATTGGATGACTACTCCGAACCCCAGCCTGACTTAGCATTGCTTGCACCACGCGCCGATTTTTACGAATCAGGACATCCCCAGCCAGATGATATTTTGCTAGTAATTGAAGTAGCAGATACCACAGTTGAATCTGACAGAGATGTAAAAATTCCTAACTATGCTCAAAGCGGCATTTGTGAAGTGTGGCTGGTAAATATTAACGAGCAATGCGTTGAAGTTTACCTGATGCCTGCACCCAATGGCTATATAAATGTGCAGAAGTTCTACCGGGGTCAATGTCTTTCCCCTCAAGCGTTCCCTGATGTTAATTTAACTGTAGATGAGATACTGGGATAGGGTTGCTGGTGCTTTTGGAGAGCGATCGCCATCTTCATAAAAAGCGCGGTAGCGAAGCCCCGGCAATAGCGATCGCGTTACAACAGTAGAAACCGATAAAATTCATCATTTCTACTAGCTATCATTCCGAATACTCCCATCTGGCATAATGGTGTTGCTAAATATGGCATGACTCAGATTAGCATCATACAAATCGGCTTCGCTGAAGTTAGCGCCAGTCAAATTTGCACCTTCTAAATTGGCTTGAAATAGTCCTGCGCGATACAAGTTAGCACTACTCAAATTAGCTCCACTGAGAGCGGCTCTACTTAGATCGGTTCTGCTTAAATCCGCACCTGACAAATTGGTTTTGTTCAGGTTGACTTTACTTAGTTGAAAACCGCTCATGTTTACACCTTTTAAATAAGCGTCACTCAGATTACGACTACAGTTAATAGCTTTTTTCAGCATCATGTGAGTGAGACTGGGGTATTGGATTGAGTAATCTTTATATTCTGGGTCAAAGTTGCGTACAGGTGCTATTTCTTCTTTTCCCAAAACAACCACATACGCACCACAATTATCAGACGCCTCACCAAAAACGAAAAGCCAGTGCGCGTCCCCTTCATCGCCATAATCAGTAGCAAACCCTCTAGATTTTGCTATTGCTTTTTCCAGCGGTAAAAAATTCTGGGTATCGACGAAAGCTGCCCATCCAAGCCAACCTTCTCTCAGTTCTTGCATCCCATTACGCCACTGGTATAGTTGATAGACTTCTTCTGGTATGCGACAAGAGAAACCTGTGAGTTTTTCATCAATTTGTTCGCGGGTTAAACCGGGTTGCAAAGATGAAGCAATATCGGGTTGATTTTCCAGAAAATAGTCTAAAATTCTATCTAATACTTCTGTCAGAGGTGTTTTGAGTTGGTTTGTTGCGATCGCTTCCTGTGATGGAAAATTAATTGCATCTGTCAGGTTAGCTCCCAAATAGACAGCCTTGGTTAAATTAGCATTACTCAGATTAGCACCGCTCAGGTTAGCTTCATTGAGCAGCGATTGACTGAGGTTAGCATCGCTCAAATCAGCGTTACTAAGATTAGCATTGATTAGGTTAGCTTGATTGAGGTTAGCTTGTATGAAGTTGGCATTACTCAGGTTCGCTTGGTTCAGGTTGGCCCGACTCAGGTTAGCCCCGTTAAGGATAGCTTGAGTAAGATTGACACGGCTCAAATCGGAATCGCTCAGGTTAGCATTACTGAGGTTAGCTTGCTCCAGATTAGCATCAACTAAGATAACATCGCTGAGGTCAGTACCGCTTAAATTAGTACCGCTGAGGTTAGCGCCTTCCAGTTTAGTTCCTTTAAGGTCGGCATCTATCAAATTTTGACCAGTCGCTTGCTGATTGACAATTCGCCACACTAAATAGGATTTGTCTGTTAAACCACTAACATTATCAATTTTTGCTCCAGTCCAGATAACTCCGTTTTGGTTGGTGTTGTTGAGATTTGTGCCGCTTAAATCAGCATTAGTTAAATTAACCTTTGTCAAGTTGCTGCCACTCAAGTTGGCATCAATTAAGTTTGCATTGCTGAGGTTAGCTTTTGTTAAATCAGCATTAATCAAGTTAGCGCCGCTGAGATTAGCATTTGTAAGGTTAACATATTTAAAATTAGTAACACTGAGGTTAGAATTGCTTAAATTGGTATAACTCAAATCTAATTCAGCAAAGGTTTTCCCACTCAAATCGAGTTCGCTCAAGTTGGCACGACTTAACTTTGCACGATACCAATACAAGTTTGCTTCTCGAAAAATTGCGCCCTCTAATTTTGCTCCTTTAAAGTTCGCACCCATGAAGTCGCCAGTTAGTTTAGCATTAGTACAATCGGTGTTGCTGAGGTCAGCATCGCAAGGGCCAGTGCCATTAGCACCAAAGTCAGCATTAGTTAAGTTAGCTCCTTTCAAGTTAGCTTTATTCAGGTGACAAGGGCTAATTTGAGCATCTGTCAAGTCAGCACCGCTGAGGTCAACATCATTTAGGTAGCCGTTCAATCTGGCACCTCTAAGGTTGGCATTTCTCAGATTGGCATTGTTCAGGTTGACATGGCTTAAAATTGCACCACTCAAATTAGCATCGCTTAGATTAACACCACTCAGGTTAATTTCCCCACCCTGAGAACCATAAAATGCAACACCTGAAAAATCTCTTTGCCCTGCTGCGTAGCGTCTGAGCAGTTCATCGCGGTTCATGTCGTTTATCCCTGAATCAATTGACTAATTAGTACAAATATACTATCATGCCTGCAAAAGTCGCGGCGTAATTGCCTGAAAAGGGGGCACAAGAGATGACTGAAGGTTGGCATTCTGAAGCGGCTACAGCCCTAAAAACCACCCCACTAGAACAAGATCGGCAGCAGTTGTGTGACTTAGCTGCCATTGATGCTATTCCTAATTTTCTCGTAGCAGCAATTAACCCAGAAATTCGGGTAGCGATCGCCCAAAACCCCAACACAACCCCTCACCTACTAGCACACTTGGCAAGCGATGAAGATGAGTACGTTCGTGAAGCCGCAGCCGCTAATCCTAACACTCCCGTCGATGCACTAGAACAGCTGGCAAAAGATAGAAATCTGGATGTTCGCACGGCTTTAGTTAAAAATCTCAATACTCCTAGCAAAGCACTAGAACATTTATCGGATGATATTTATGAAAGCATCCGTCGAGCCGTTGCCAAACATCGCAATACACCCGGAAATGTGCGGATAAAGCTGTTAGAAGTCATCCCGCAGCACGTTCAAGAACCTCCCAAGTTAGCGGCTGCGGCAGACCCCAACACGCCTGTAAGTACCTTGGAAGAGTTAGCCAAGAGTCGAGAGATGCGTATCATTAGTAGCGTTGCTGCCAATCCTAGCACCCCTATCAAAACGGTTGAGCAATTAGCAGCAAATGAGGAGTTTTATGTACGTTGCGCTGTAGGTCAAAGTTGCACAATTGTGAGTATTTTGGAACAACTTTCTAGAGACTCTAGGTTTCCTGTCCGCGAATCTGTTGCCAAAAACCCCAATACACCCGTCCATATTTTAGAACGTTTGGCTAAAGATTCTGAATATCACGTCAGTAGCGATGTTAGCCGTAACCCCAAAACACCTGCACTCATTTTGGAGCAGTTAGTAGAACGTCATCCCACTGGTGTAGCAATAAATCCAAATACGGCTGAGGAAACGCTTCGTCGTCTAGCTAACCATCCAAACAACGACCCCCGCAGAGGTGTTGCTAACAATCCCCACACGCCTGCTGACGTGCTAGAGAGGTTGGCAGAAGATAAAGAAGGGGGGACTCGCAAAGCTGTTGCGAAGAATCCTAATACACCAGCAAGTGCGCTGGCAAAACTGGCTGATGATGAAACCAAAATCGGTAATATGGAGACGACCTCCATCACGATTTTAAAATTCTACATACAAGAAGCTGTTGCTCGTAACCCCAACACGCCTGAAGGTGTTTTGCAAAAGTTGGCAGATAGGAAAAATCTGTTTGTCTGTGAAGCGATCGCCCAAAATCCTAAAACTCCTGCAAGCATCTTAGAGCAGTTATCAACAGAGAGTAACCTATCATATCCCTGCACGAAGTTCATCGCACCTAAGACTGTTCCAATCGAACGAACTAACAATTACTCGCGCTACTTATTGGGGGTGCGTATGGCGATCGCTACAAATCTAAATACCCCACAAAGCGTTTTAGATCTGTTGGCAGAAGATGAGGATGAAAAAGTTCGTCTTGCTGCTAAAAAAAACCGCCTTACCGTCCGTGCTAACCTCGCTAAAAACCCAAATACACCTGTCAATGATTTAGAGAAATTTTTGCAGGATGAAAACCAAGATGTGCGTCTAGCAGTTACTCAGCATCCCCAAGGTTTGCCATTATTTCTGACAACTTGTGCAAACTATTCTGCTAACTTTACCCGCTTGGTTGCTCTCTTTCATTCGCAAATTCCTGTTAGTATACTGGAGGAAACCGCTGCTTCGCCATCTTGGTGGGAACGTTACGCGATCGCTCACAACTCTAGTACGCCTGCTGAGATACTTCAACAATTAGCGCAAGACAGGAACCAGATCGTGCAAGTTACTGCCAGCGCAAAACTCCCAACCTAAAACTAGGTTGATACTAGATAATCATGCGATCGCTCCCTAGCCCGCGCAGGCGGGCTTTGTTCGTATAGCCGCGACTTCAGTCGCGCGGGCTATTATCTCCTCAATCTCCCCGATCTCAAAATAGTAATCACCAACCACAACCCCAAAAAACTAGCAGATGCAAACAAAACATTACTAATCAAAGACAACTGATTCGTTTGAGCGCTACTAGAAATAATCGCCGCACCAATAATCAAACAACCCACCACAATACTAAACGAAAGCCTATTAGCCGAATCATCCAAACTGCGGCGCAAAGGGTCAATTTCCTTAATAGTCAAATTCCATTTTAACGTCTCCGAAGTCACCCTATCTAACAACAACTCCGTCAACCGAGGAGATTGCAGCGACAAACTTTTAATATCCAGCGCCGTTCTTAAAAGAGCTTGCAACGGATCTTCTCCAAGTAGCTGACGCCGGAACAAATCTGTCATCAAAGGCTTGATTTCCTCAATCAGATTAAGTTCCGGGTCAAAAATCCTACCCGTTCCCTCCAAATTAGCTAAAGTCTTCGCATACAAACCCAAATTGCTAGGCATCCTGATTTTATTATTCCTAGCAGTTTGCAGCACCTCATAAAATATCTTAGAAAAATTCATCTGCGACAAGCTGAGATTAAAATACTTTCTCAGCATCCGCGCATAATCATTTTCCAAACGAACTAAATTCACCGCACCCGATGAATCAGACAACTGCAAAGTTAGCTGAGTACACCTCTGGGCATCTAAATCGACAATTGCTAACAGCATCTCAGTCAAAATTTGCTGCGTGCGCGGGTCGAGTCGCCCCACCAAACCGCAGTCAATCAGCGCCACGCGACCATCGTCTAGATAAAACAAATTCCCCGGATGCGGGTCAGCATGGAAAAATCCATCAATGTACAATTGCTGAAAGAAAGCGCGTAATAAAAGAGTTGTAATTTCTCGCCTTTGCGTCCTGGGATCTTTACCGTTTTTTGTGACTAAATCTGCCGATAGTAGCGGTACGCCGTGCAGCCACTCCATCACCAGTAACTTTTCTGTCGTAAACTCCCAGTAAATTTCTGGTACTACCAACTGCTTCGGATCGAACCAGCGGCTTTTGGAAAGATTGCGCCGCAACTGGTCGGTGTAACCTGCTTCTTGGGTGAAATCAAGTTCTGCTTGCAGCGCGTTACTAAATTCGTCAGCTATGGAGACAATATCGAAGGTTTGTCCAAAATCTGTCCTCGCTACTAATTCCGCCAAAGTTTTTAGCAGCGAGATATCTTGGGCAACAATAGCATCAATCCCAGGACGCTGAATTTTCAGCGCGACTTCACGACCATCAGCTAAGGTTGCTCTATGGGTCTGTGCGATGGAACCTGCTGCAACTGGTTGAAAATTAATTTTGGCGAAGGTTTCTTCTAGGGGTAGTCGCAGTTGTTGCCTAATGACGATTTCTACCTCTGACCAGGGAACGGGCGGGACTTCTGCTTGTAGAGTAGAAAGGACTTCAATGTAGTCGGCTGGCAGTAGGTCGGGGCGGGTACTCATCAACTGCCCAAGTTTAATATAAACGGGGCCTAAATCCACCAAAATATTACGCAAAACGGCAGGAGTAGGCAATTTTGGTTCGTCAGCTTTGCCGCCCGTCAGCAGCACTCGCATATAGTCCCAACCGTTGCGTAATACTACTTCGATTATGTCTCTCTGTCTAGAAGTGGTTTGGGTTAAGCTAAACATCTCTAAAAGTATGAAGTATGAATTATCGTAATTCTCGTTCGCAGGCTGGAGCCTGCGAACGCCTGTAACTGGGCTGCCGCCTCTATTCCAGGAGGCTAGAGCCTACCGAATCTACATTCCCAAGCGGAAGCCTGGGAATGAGAGCGTATCTCTTATCCTGCTGATTGTTGTAACGTTCAGTAGCGGTGCCTGCCAATGCACCTGGGGAGGAAATTACAGCAGATTTTGCAGGTTGGGGTCATCTTGCAGGGTTTTAAGTACCTGCTTAATTTCTTGGGTGCGTTCTTTGTTGACAATTAGGGTAACGTTGCGATCGCGCACTATCACTACATCCTCCAACCCAATCGTCACAATCACTTCATCCTCACTGCTGGAGTAAAGAATCGCCCCCTTTGTATCTAAACCCACATGCTTGGCTAACTCCACATTCGGCTTATCTCCCTTCAGCAAACGCTCAATCGCATTCCAATCCCCCAAATCATCCCAACTAAACGACGCTGGCAATACATACGCTAGTTGCGTCTTCTCCATCAACGCATAGTCAATACTCTTCTTGGCTAGCTCTGAATAAGCCGCCGCACCTTTTTCTTCCAAAGGCACAATAATCTCTGGCGCGTGGGCGTGCAGTTCCTCTAAAACAACCCCAGCCTGGAAGAAAAACATCCCGCTATTCCAGCTAAAACGGCCAGTTGCCAAAAAATTTTCCGCAGTTTCTCGGTTTGGTTTTTCAGTAAACCGACTCACCCGATAAGCTGGGAGTCCATTAAAACTGCCAATAGATTCACCTTGTTCAATATAGCCGTAGCCAGTCGAAGCATAACTTGGAGTAATCCCCAGAGTCACAATAGCCTTCTGGGATGCAGCCAACTGAGTAGCCGCAGAAATAGTATCTTTAAAAGCTTCTTGGTCGCCAATCCAGTGATCCGCAGGGAAGAAGCAAATAACAGTATTCTCGCCATAGCGCTTGGCAATTTCTAGAGTAGCCCAAGCAACAGCCGGTGCAGTATCGCGTCCTTCCGGTTCCACCAGTAAATTCTCTACGGGCAAAGAAGGTAGCTGTTCTTGCACCCCTTGCGCCAACAGGCTCGACGTTACCACCCAAAGATCGTCATACTTACCACCAGACGAGGGTTCCGTAAGTCGGTCAGCCGTTGCCTGCAAGAGACTCCTGCCGCTACCATCCAAACATAAAAACTGCTTGGGGCGCTGTTTGCGGCTGAGAGGCCAAAACCGTTCCCCTTTGCCACCTGCGAGAATAACGGGTATAAAGTGCATTCTTGTGTCTCCCCAGCCTCAAGCTATAATCCACGTTGAGCTTAAGTATACAAAACGCAATGGTTCATAGTTCATAGTTCATATTTTTAAGTCATCAATGAACAATGAGCAATAAACAATGAGCAAAGGTGTGAGGTGAAGGTGGAAGAAAACGTCGAACAATCTGCAACGAGTAGAGATGTTGCACGCAAAGTCTCTACAGCCGAATTATCTAACGATCTTGGCAATTCCTCAGATGGCGAGGGGGTTATTGAAGATCCCTCCACTATTCCTATCCCGCCACCCCCTAGCGTGGCGGCATCATCGCACAAACGCTCGCACCTCACCGGGAAGTTTTTCTGGACTGCTGCGTTTGTTGTCACGGCGCTGGTTTCTGCGGGTGTGGGAGCATCGCTAGCGCTGCTTACCCCACTAGCATCCTTCGTTGCCCCCCGCCAAGCACAAGGGCAAAACGATGATTTGTGGCGTCATGGCTTTCAGTACCGTCTGGCACGGCCTGTGAATATCCTAGTTATGGGCATTGACCGCGTGCCGGATGTCGCTGATAATTCGCGAGAAATTTTCTCCGGTCGCAGCGATACTATGCTGCTGTTGCGACTAGACCCGACTTCCCAGCAAGACGAGAAACAGACTGATAAAACCAAGAAAGGGTTGGTGAAAATGCTTTCGATTCCACGCGATACCCGCGTGGAATATCCGGGGCTGACTATAGCTAAAATCAACCAGGCGAATGTCGATGGTGGTGCAACTATGGCGGCACGGGTGGTCAGCAACACGCTGAATAATGTGCCGATTGACAGGTATGTGCGCGTCAGCACTGGGGCTTTTCGGGAACTGGTGGACTTGGTGGGCGGGCTGGAAGTATATGTTCCCCATCCGATGCATTATGTGGACGAAACCCAGCATCTAAAAATTGACCTAGAACAAGGTTGGCAAACGCTAAATGGAGACCAGGCGGAGCAGTTTGCTCGGTTCCGTAATGACCAGAATGGCGATATCGGTCGGGTGCAGCGGCAGCAAGGACTGCTCAAGTCTTTGCGGCAGCGTCTCCAGAACCCAACTGTGCTTGCTCGTTTGCCCCAGATTGTGCAGGTGATGTGGAAATATGTTGACACAAACCTCAGCTTGGAAGAAACGCTGGCGCTGGCAAATTTTGGCCTTGGCCTGGAACACGATGACGTGAGAATGGTGATGTTGCCCGGTCGATTCAGCGAAGTCAACGAGTACGCGGCTAGTTATTGGATTATGGACCCGGTGGCGAAAGACCGCGTGATGGGCGAATTTTTCCAAACATCGGCAGTTGCCAAGTCAGTTCCTGAAAATAAGGCACCGAATCTTGTGCGAATTGCCATTCAAAACGCCTCTGGTCAGCCGAACCAGGGCCACAATGTTGCGGAGTATCTGGAAGAAAAGGGTTTTAAGAATGTATATGTGGCGGCGGATTGGCCAGACTTGCAGCGCCAAACTCAAATTATTGTGCAGCAAGGCGATTTTAATGCAGCAAATGTTCTTAAAAAAGTTTTGGGTTTGGGCAAGGTTGAGCCGGATTCGACTGGCGATCTTGAATCTGACCTGACTATTCGGGTGGGCAAAGATTGGATTGGTAAGCAGTTTTGATATAAAAGGGGGAATGGGTTTGGTGAGTTGGAATTCCGGACGCCGGACTGCCAATCCCTATCTCCTTTAAGGGCAGAGTTGTGGGTTAAGGATGCAACCTTTAAGGGCAAAAGCGATTAAAAACTTTTTTGTTCGTTTGCTGGCAATAAGCTTGTTGCTGGGTTTGGCATGGTTCTGGGTGATGTTGTTTGCAACGCCTGCTTTTGCTTAGTTGCGCGATCGCGCCTCTACAATAAGACTGTCTTTGGTGCTGATTTCACCTATCTCTACGCGAGATAAGCTAACTTGCCAGCAGATAATTGGGCTATTGGCTCCCAGTTGAGGACATCCTGCAATAAGGTTTGATATCCGGCTACGTTGGGATGCAGTCCGTCTTCACAAACGTGCTGACGACACCAATTTTCCCCGCGTTGCTGCCATAGTTCAAAAATATCTAAGTAAGGAATTTGCTTTTTCTGACAAGCTAGGCGCGTGGCTTCTTTGTAGCGGTATTGGTCGGCGTGGCTGTAGTAAAAACAATCTAGGAATGGCATTTTCGTTTCATTAACCGGAACCATCCCCACAAATAGGACGGGACAAAGCCTAGAAGCTTGCTCTAGTAGGTTGGCAAGTTCTCCTTTATATACGTCAAACTCAGTAAAATTATTGCCGTTGGGACGGCGCAGGCGTGCGGAATCGTTAACGCCTACGGACAGAATGATGGCATCCGGGACGCGATTTCTGAGTTCGCCGCGATGGCGAAATTCATTTTCTAATCGTTGCGACACTTGCCTCACGCCATCGCCCCGGACGCCTAAATTATATAAAACATGGCCGGGGCTGTCTGGCGACATCCAACGGCGTCGCAGCCGCTCAACCCAGCCGCCGCCTTCAGGATCGCCGAATCCATAGACGATGCTATCTCCCAGTACAACGAGCTTGAGGGGATGGGGATTCGCTTGATGTAACGCCTGGAAAGTAGGTGCAGCAAGTGTTTGCATAGACGGTAATATTCAGCTCCGATGCTTATTCAAGCTTCAAAAATTGTATACCTATCTACACAATTTTAAAAGATTCTTTACCAAGGTCTGCTTAGTTGGGATATGACAGCGCGATCGCCTGCCTTGCTTGGAAGGATAACCAAATTTGTTCGGCAAATTGACTTTACCAAGAATTGTTTTATGATTTTAGCGGGCAAGGGCGCTTGTTGGTGCGCTAGCAAAGCTGTGTTGCTCTTAGCCAATTGTTATCTTATTTTTCTAGGCGTGAAATACGGGCACTGGTGTAGCCGAACTGTAGGCTAATACATTGCTGTCTGAGCCTATTTAGAGCAAATTGATACTAATTATGGAGAAATCCCCCCAACTCATCTTTGTAAGAGGAGCTGGAGGGATTTATAGGGGCTAATAAAGTTTAGCCTTGAAGCTTAGTAGCGGTCAGAGAATCTATCGTTTCTCCGACCACCGCCACCGCCACCGCCGCCGCCACCAAAGGATGAACCTCTGTCTTCGCGGGGCTTCGCTTTGTTAACTTTTAAATCGCGACCCATCCATTCAGCGCCATCAAGGGCTTCAATGGCTGCGGTTTCTTCAGCATCTGTACTCATTTCCACAAAACCAAAGCCGCGCATGCGACCAGTTTCGCGGTCAGTGGGTAGCTGAACCCGCTTGACGGTGCCGTATTCTGCAAAAACACCATTGAGGTCTTCTTGCGTAACTTGGTAGGAAAGATTGCCTACATAAATTGACATAGATTTTCTCCAAAATCAAAACTGTGTAGAGATTTATAGTTCGGAGAGAAGCCTGTCAAGACCAAAAGGAAAATGCCTGTCAATACTAAGAACAAACGCTGCAACCGAATTAACTCTCATGCACGATTTTAGCACGGTCTGGAGCCATGAGGCGGAGAACTAGAAAATTGTTACAAAACGCAACATTATGGATTTTGAAGTGGTAGAGAGCGATCGCTCCTTCCCCATACTATTCCACCAACAAAGCGGGAACCTGGTTCTAAGGCAAATAGTTTTAAGTAATAATACTCAGCTTGTATGCAGTTTTACCAGGAATTATATAGAAAGATTGTTTAGTCAAATAGATCAGGGCTTCCCCGGTATCAATTAATGCCATCAGAATGGGAGGATTCCTGCTCAAAGTTTTAGCTTTATTTTTGCTTTCACTTTGGAACAGCGACTGTGCGTGCTTAAACGAACCTTACTCAGACGTGTTGCAACATAACAGGATCTAGGGAGCGATAATTTAACGTCCGCCGCATATGAGATGCAGGAAATTTAAAGATTGTGTGAAGTTAGTGTAAATTTTCAGCTATATTACGCATAAATACTTATCCTGTTTGGTATATAAAAGCTGATAATCAAATAGGGGCTGGTGTTTGTTAGCGGAGGGGATCGCCATGTTGACCAATTCTGGGGGCGACAATAGTCTAAGTACAGCTAAGGGTTTAAATATAACTCCCACTACTAAGACGTTTGCAGACTATGTGGGAGTATTGGATGCGAATGATTACTACAGCTTTACCCTTAGCGGTCGGAGCAGCTTCAATCTAGGACTTGATGGTTTAAGTGCAGATGCAGATGTAGCAATTCTCAACAGTACTGGAGAGTTGATTGCAAGTTCAACTCAGAGAGGAACAACCGCTGAAATTATCAATACCGATCTCGATAGCGGTAGTTTTTATATACATGTCTATTCACACGTTGGAGAAGCTGTTTATAATCTGAGTTTATCGGCAAACTCTGCCCCATCATCACTGCAATTTAATACATCAAAGAGCAGCTATAAGACGGGGGAAAGTGTTAGCCTTGCAAGTGCATGGGTGTATGACAAGAATGGATATAGCGACCTGTCAAAAATAGATTTTTGGTTGCAGAAAGACGGCGGAGCTTGGCAAGATATCAGTGACGCTACCAGTTTTACAGCCTACAGCGGTGATGCAAATTGGGGCGGCTTCACTTACGATTTGAGCGGGCTTTCTATTGGGAAGTATCAGTTATGGGCTACAGCCTACGATGCTAGTGGAGCCTTCAGTAATAGCGTACAGAAAGAGTTTAGTGTTGTTGAGAATATTAAGCCATCGTCACTGCAATTCAATATATCCAAGAGTACTTATACACCGGGCGAAACTGTTAGTCTAACAGATGCTTGGGTGTATGATGGCAATGGCTTCAGCGACCTTTCAAAAGTAGATGTTTGGTTGCAGAAGGATGGCGGAGCTTGGCAGGATATCAGTGACGCTACCAGTTTTACACCCTACAGCGGCGATGCAAATTGGGGGGGCTTCAACTACAGTTTGGCCAATTTAGCGATAGGTAACTATCAGTTATGGGCAGTTGCCTACGACTCGTCAGGAACTTACAGTGATAGCGTACAGAAGGGCTTTAGTATTGGTGACTGGTTTGACCAAAACATTCAAGATGCCAGTCTTCGTGTAGAAGGTAGATCGCGGTTTGCAGACGGAAGTTTAGACCGCAATGATATGATTGCGATCTTTACTGATGCAAAGGACGGTAGTGTAGTAGATGCAACTGAGCTAACGGATCTCAGAACATTAGTCAGCAACACTAGCTATATAGCAATTCCAGACTACGTGCGGGTTTTGTCTAATAAAATTGCCAACGGAAATACGGCTAATGCGTATTATCAGGGTGGCGCTTTAGGGAACTTGTATGCTGGCAGCAGCGACACTCACCTTGAGAATCTAATTAACAAGTGGTTCCGAGGGAGCGATCGCCCGACTGCACCATCTGGATTTACCATGACTTATGAGTATAATTCAGGCAGTTTGTTCGGTAGCGATGGAACGTTTAGCTATACAGATATTATCCAAGGTTACTTGGGAGATTGTTACTTCCTTGCTGCTTTGGGAGCTAATGCTGTACAACGTCCATCGACGATCTCTAATATGTTTATTGACAACGGAGATGGGACTTTTACAGTACGTCTCTATGGTCAGAATGGCGGAACTGTAACGACTGCTGCTGATTATGTGACTGTTGACAGATATCTCCCAACAAATGTCTCAGATGGTATATATTCTGGACAGATATTTGCCAACTACGATAATGCAAATGTAGGGTTGTGGGTAGGGTTAGCAGAAAAAGCATACTCCCAGTTTGCCGAGCAAGGTTTGACTCAAAGTATTGCTGAGTCTAATGGTTACGTTCCCAACAGTTATGGCAGCATTGAAACGGGGTGGAGTTTCCGCGTAATGCCTTCTATTTCAGGTATTAATGGAGGTTATTACTCTGATATAAACTACACTAATTTTGGTAATTACCTGGGAAGTTTCCTAAGCTTGTCAGACATTGCTAGTAAGATAGCAAGTGGGGTGGCGATCGTGGGAGGTACAATTGCTAAACCTAGCGATAATTCCCCAGATGTTGACCCTAAATCTGGCATTGTCTACAGCCATGAATACATAATTCTCAGTGCCGATACAACTACTGGGATGCTGACCATGTACAACCCTTGGGCAGATACGAGCGCGGAGACAGGCGACAATGCAGGTTACAAGACGATTTCTTACAACGACTTTAAAACTTACTTCAATTTGGTTCAAGTTGCTTAATAATTAAAGTCGGAACTAACTTTTTAAAGCTGCGTCTTGTCACTACAAAACGCAGCTTTAAAATTAGGAAGGAAATGAATGCTAGATAGTTTTTTATTAATGAGCTTGGCGCTGGGTGATGTTAATAAATTAAGTTTGTACATATCGCCTGCGGACAATCAAATATCTGCCTCACAAAATAGTAGAAAAAAGATAATTTCTGAGGACACAAGTCAAAATTACCCTGCAAGCAAAATGATTGTTACTCAGCCTCTTAGTCTTCAGATTTGGCAAGACGATCCTAGACTAATTCCTCCAGGCGATCGCTCAATGGCAAAGCGTCCAATTGGCTTTGCCCAATTAAACTGGACATTTGAAAATAAAAGCAAACAGCCTATTATTCTGAAATTGCAAACAATAGAGGTGCGGTCTATAGGTTATAAACAAGCATTAATGTCGATACCTGGGAGAGATTTAACCCTTAACCCTTTGGAAATTTCTCCACAGCGCTACCAGCTTTCTAATCTAGAAGGGTATGGAAATTTAGAGCGAGTAGAAGCTGTTGTAATTTACGAGTTAGATGGTCGTAATTACACTTTGCGTTCTTCTCCCGTCAATGTGAGTAAGCCGTCACCTTAAAGGGTGCGGCTATACATACAAAGACCGCGCAGGCGGCTTAATCACCCGTACCGATATGTGAGTATGAGGCAGAATTAATCTTATCTGGAACGCTATTCGTGGTTCATAACAATTTTGTAGTAGCAATCAACAATGAACCATGAACAATCAACTTACCTCACTGAAAATGCTTCGCTAAAGCGGCGAGTTACAGGCTCAATTAGGAAGGTGAGGACGGATTTATTACCAGTCACAATTTCTCCACTAGCTGACATACCTGGAGTAAATGCTACCTGTTTACCCCGCACCTCGATTGAGTGTTTGCTGAGCTTAATTCTAGTGGGGAAAACTAAGCCTAGTTCTTTGTCAGTAATTGAATTGGGGCTAACTTTAACAACCGTACCATCAACAGTGCCAAATTCTTGAAAGGGAAAAGTTGCCATCTTGACTTTGGCTTTCATTCCCTCACGGATAAAGCCAATATCACGGTTGAGGACTTTAACTTCTAGCATCAGCTCTTCCCCTTCTGGAAGAATGGATAACAATTCTTCGCCGGACTGTACTGGCCCCTTGGTTGCCTTGACGCTGTAAACTGTACCAGTAAATGGTGATGTGATGGTTTCGACTTGTCGCTGTTTTTTGGCCTGCTCTAGCTGACCTTCAACGCTAGCCAGTTCTTCTTTGCGCTTGTTTAGAGTGGTTAAGATTTCGCTCTGGCGTTCAGATGTCAAACGAGCGGCTTGATTGCTAGCAGCTTTATATGCTAGTTCTGCTTGCCGAATTTCTTGCTGTTGCGCGGCTGCATCTTTGGTTAAGGATTCTACTTTGTCTCGCGCTTCAGTAACTTTGTTTTGAGCGTTAACGATCTCGTCTCTAGCTCTAGTAAGGTCTGTGGTAGCTCTATTTACTCTTTCTTGTGCATCAATGTAATCGACTCTAGGGATTGCACCGTTTTCCGGAGATATGAGGGTGCGTAGTCCCTTTTCCCTTTGTTGAGCAAGCGCGAGGTTGGTTTCGGCTTTGGGGAGGATGCTTCTAACGTTGGCGAGGTTGCTTTGTGCGTTGGCGAGGTTAATTCTGGCGTTGGCGGTGTTTTCTTGCAGACGGGTTAGCCGAACTTTGGCACCGTTTATTGCGGCAATTTGGCGATTTGCTTCTGCGATCGCGGCTGCTCTTTTTGCATCATATTCTTGCAAACGTGAAGTTAGCAACTGGTCTTGTAAGGTGGTTCCGGCTGTTCCTTTGCCACTTCGTTCTGCTTCCAGACGACTCAAGTCTTGCTTAATTAACTCGGCTGATTTTGCTAGGCGGTCAACTTCGGCTTGTGGTATATCTGGGTCGCGTTCTATTAGTATGTCGTCTTTTTTAACGCGATCGCCTTCTGTGACTTTTACCGTTTTTATCGTACCCCCACCGAGCGATCGCACTGGTCGTACTTGCGCCGATGGTATTAATTCACCAGGCGCAACAGCCACTTCATCTACTTTGCTGTAGTGCGCCCATCCAATCGCGCCAAATACTAAAAGGCTAATAGTTCCCGATAACAACCGCGTGTAAATTGGCGGTAATTCTTGTACTGCTTTACCCAACTCAAAGGATAAGTAATCCTCTGGATTGGCAAATTGCTGTCTGGTTTGACGAGTTTGAGCGGGGGACGAACTAAGGGGCGATCGCATCATCGATTTTAGATTTTATATGTTAGATTTTGCGGAGGTTGCAGTTTCTCCCTTCCGCTGATTAGGTATAGTGAACCAAGTTTCACGTTCTTTAAGCAATTAACCTATCGCCATTTTACTCAATCTATCCGATACTTTCTATTTACCTGGCGCTTCAGGCGCGAGCAAAATCCAAAATCTAAAATTGCCTTAAGCCTCTGGTTTCCACACGGGTTCGGAACCGTGTCCCCAGAAGCCATCAAATTTGGTAACTTTGACATCGCCTAACACCTGGGTTTGACAGGCTAATCGGCGATCGCTCGTGGGAGAATGGGGAGGAAGCGATCGCCGCGCTTTATCTTTCCAATTTGGTTCGTTGACTTCGCCTTCTACAAGGACTGCACACGTGCCGCAAGTGCCAATTCCCATGCAGTTTATAATTTTGGCGTTGTTGTTGTAGAGTTCGATGCCATTGTCCATCAAAACTTTGCGAAGATTTGACTGGCGATCGCACATCATAGTTTTACCTTGTGCTGTCACTTTTGGCATAATGTTTTATCCAACGACTCCGCTAATCAATTGTCTTTAATTTATTTATTTTTACACTTCTTTACAAAATAGGATTATAAATCCTCTGCCCAGACTCCGGACTTTGGACTCTGGACTCCTGACTATTGACTCTCCCACTCTCCCCATGACTTCAGATAAATCAAACCGAATTTGGATTTACGATACGACGCTGCGCGATGGTGCCCAACGCGAAGGGCTATCGCTATCCCTCGAAGATAAGTTGCGAATTGCCCGAAAGTTAGACCAGATGGGCGTTCCATTTATTGAGGGGGGATGGCCTGGGGCGAATCCCAAGGATGTACAATTTTTCTGGCAACTGCAAGAGCAACCCCTAACTCAGGCGGAAGTTGTGGCGTTTTGTTCTACCCGACGACCGGGAATGCGGGCGGCTGAGGATTCGCTGCTGCAAGCAATTCTGACGGCGGGGACTCGCTGGGTGACGATTTTTGGCAAATCGTGGGATTTGCACGTTACAGAGGGTCTGAAGACCAGTTTAGAAGAAAATCTGGCGATGATCGGGGATACGATTGAGTATCTGCGGAGTCAGGGGCGGCGGGTGATTTACGATGCCGAACACTGGTTTGATGGATATAAGCGAAATCCTGAATATGCACTGAAGACGTTAGAAAGCGCGATCGCTGCTGGTGCAGAATGGCTGGTTTTGTGCGACACGAATGGGGGTACTTTACCGCACGAAATCGGTAAAATTTGCCGATTTGTGGTTGAAGCGACTGCTGGAAAAGTGCCAATTGGGATTCATACGCACAATGATTCTGATATGGCGGTAGCGAATGCGATCGCGGCGGTGATGGAAGGTGCGACGATGGTTCAAGGCACGATGAACGGCTACGGCGAACGCTGCGGAAATGCTAATTTGTGTTCTGTAATTCCCAATTTGCAAATTAAGCTGGGTTACGACTGCATCAAAGAAGAGCAACTAGCCAAACTAACAGAATCTAGCCGTTTTATTAGTGAAGTTGTTAATCTCGCGCCAGACGAACACGCTGCATTTGTAGGGTTATCTGCTTTTGCTCATAAGGGTGGAATTCATGTTAGTGCAGTTGAACGCAATCCGCTAACTTACGAACACATTAAGCCAGAGCAAGTTGGTAATATTCGCCGGATTGTAATTTCAGATCAATCTGGTTTAAGCAATATTTTGATCAAAGCCCGTAGCTTTGGGTTGGAGCTAGATAAACAAGACACAAGATGTCGCCAAATCTTGCTACGCCTGAAAGAGTTGGAGAATGATGGCTATCAATTTGAGGCGGCGGAGGCAAGTTTTGACTTGCTGATGCGGGAAGCGCTGGGAAAACGACAGCAGGTTTTTGAACTTAAGCGTTTTCAAGTTCATTGCGACATGGTGCAAGGAACGGAAAGCGGTAATAGCGAGGCGCTGGCTACTGTGAAAGTTGCTGTTAATGGCAAAGATATTTTGGAATCTGCTGAAGGAAATGGCCCAGTCGCGGCGCTGGATGCGGCTTTAAGGAAAGCTTTGGTGAATTTTTATCCAGAAATTGGGGCGTTTCAGCTAACAGATTATAAAGTGAGGATCTTGGATGGAGGCGCGGGGACGCAGGCGAAAACTCGCGTTATGGTGGAGTCGAGTAACGGTTCTCAGCGCTGGACGACTGTAGGGGTATCGAGCAATATTTTGGAAGCTTCTTATCAGGCGGTTGTTGAGGGGATTGAGTATGGTTTGTTGCTGCTGCGATCGCAAGAAAGTTTAGAGCCTGTCAGCGCAGGTTAGAGTTGAGCGAGATGCCTACGGCACGCTTCGCGATCGCACTTTATTGGCTTAGGAGGGTAGGGTGCGATAGCGAAGCATCTTTCAGGCTACAAAATAGCGATCGCGCTTCTACAAAGCGGTAGATATTATTGTTAAAATTACTATCACTTTTCCGCTTTGATAATGAAGATTTACCTAGCGTCCCCCGAAGTCATTCTACCCATAAAAATACCATCCCTTGCTTGTTAGTATTTATCGCATCAATTTCCATTTCCGACTGAAAATTAATCAAGGGAGAATGCTGCCATCTGCGTTGGCGCACCCACATCTGGATCTTCCGTACCCACTGGTAGAAACCGCACCGAATAGCCAAACTGTTCTGCTACTCGATTTGCCCACATTTGAAACTCTTTTCGCGTCCACTCGAAGCGGTGATCTTTATGCCGCAACTTCCCCGCAGGTAAATTCTCAAATTTGACGTTGTATTCTACATTTGGCGTCGTCATCACTACAAAATTTGGTCTAGCAAATTCAAATAATACGCGCTCAAATGAGGCAAGACGCGGCGGATCTAAATGCTCAATTACTTCTATAACAGTGGCAGCATCATATCCACTCAAACGCTTGTCGCGGTAGGTTAGCGAACCTTGAATTAATTTAACGCGATCGCGCTGCATTGCAGGCAACCGATCTAGATGCAACCTTTCTTGTGCAATTTCTAGAGAGCGATAGGACACATCAACGCCTACAATTTCTGTAAAAGTATTTTCTTTCAGCAGTGTCCTTACAAGCCTTCCTTCACCACAACCTAAATCTAGAACTCGTTTGGCGCCAGTTTCCTTAAGTATTGCCAAAACTGTCTCTAGTCGTTGTTGATTCAAGCTGATAGGTTTCTCGACTGCGGCTTCTTCTAGCGCGTGGCTTTCTTCTGCACTATCGGGATCTGGATTATCTTCTTCAACCAACTGTGCTAAGGCTGTCCTAACTAATCGTCCCTGCCGTTTTAAGTAACGTTTAGCGATCGCTTCTTGTTCTGGATGAGATGACAACCATCCTTCACCATGACGCAATAGTTTTTCCACTTCATCGTCATTTATATAGTAGTGTTTGTCATCATCCAAAACTGGGATAAGTACATAAAGATGCGATAAAAGATCTTGCAAGCGGACTGTGTTTTCCAGTTCCACTGTAAAGTAATTGCTCTCTCCCCAATCGGGAAAATTGGCATCCAGTTGGTGATGCTGTGCGGTGACAGTGTAGCCGAGTGGTTCAAACAGCCGCCGCAGAAATGCTTCGCCGCCACGACAGGGTAAAACTGCCAGCTTTGCTGTTAGCGCGATCGCGGTTTCTGCAAGTTGTTGTCTGTTTTTGCAATTGCCTGATAAAGCTGTGCCGAATACTTTGGCGATCGCTACACTTAAAAACGACGACGCCACGTAAGGGCGATCGTTCACATACTGCTCTAGCGCGTATCCTCCCCGCTTTCCCCGCACCAACCCTACCGGATCGATATCCAACAGCAGCGCAGCCGTACAACGTTCTAGACTGGCTTCTGGATAGAATACAGCAGCCTTGCCAAACGAGAGTTCAAACTCCTGACACTTATCGGGATGTTTGTGCAGCAGGTAGCCCAAATCTGTTGCAGGTGCATGAGTCGTTGTGATGCTCAGAAGCATTCCTTGCCACCAATAGTCAATGCTACATATATAATACACTTTTAAGTGTAAGTCGCTATTGCAGTCGCATCCCCCGCGATCGCCTTCTCTTGATTAAAACAATTTTCGGGACTCCAAATGTGCTTCGATTTCTGTACGCGATCGCCATACCGAGCGCAATTGCTTGTTAGCAAATAGCTCTAACTGATCGTTGATATGATTTGAATTGGGTTGTGTTGAGTTGCCGTAAGTTGTCAATACCATTGCCTTAACTGGATTAGAAAACTCGATCGCCGCTACAAATGAATCTCCCCCAATCGCTTGCCGTTGCCCGTCTTTTCCAGGTGCATACCAGACGTTTCTGAATACGCCGAGACCATCGTAACCGCCGTTAGCTGGCAAATTAGTTTTGCCATTCTTAAGGTGAAACGCTTGACCCCAAGGAACATCTAAGGAACCATAAATTAATTGCACTTGGTTAGCCGCAGTTTCGAGTGCGATGACTGCATTAGCAAGATCGTTTATTCCTTTGGGAGTAGTTAAAGGCGCGTTTTCACTCCAAGGCACTGCAAATAAGCGTTTGCGATCTACACTTTCTCTCCAAGTGGCAAACAAAACTGCCCCGCGACTGTCAGCATTAGTATTGCGATCCCATTTTGCTAATACATCAGCCGCTTGTCGTGCTAATTTACTTCCAGACTGACGTGCGGCAGCAATCAAATCATCTATAACTCGATCTGCCAGTTCTACCTTCGTTGAGTGTTTGTATTGGAGCAATTCTGTAAAAGAAATGTTTTTGTCTTCCATCAGCATCCGTGCGGATCGCTGCGATCGCAAACTCATCCCTCCTCGTGGTGCAATATAAGGCGGATAATTGTCAGGATTGATTGCTAGTGGAAATGTGGTTGTCCAAGGCGCATCGTTAGCATTTTGCAACCAGCCGCTAGGAGGATCGACAACGCGAGGCAAATCTTGATAAGGATGGAGTTTTGTCCAAAGTGTGGCAGATGTATCACCAGGAACAACGCCTTGCCAGTATTTAAAATCGCCTCCTGAACGGACTGGAACTTGACCGTTAAACAGGTGCATAATGTGTCCTTCCCGATCTGCATACATCACGGTAAACATAGGGATTTGCAAGCGCTTAAGCGCATTTTCAAACTCGGTTAGATTGTGGGCGCGGGACATATCCCACCACTCTTCTAATCCACCCGGTCGCTCTAAACCAACTACGCGAATGGCGATCGCTTTGTCATCTTTCTGGCTAACAACAGCACCATGAATTGAGCGCTTGATTGGCAGTAACTCTGATTTTAGAGTGCCATCATCCTGCTTAATTTTAATTACTTGCTGTTGCGTTTCAAATGCTTTAACTTTACCGTCCCAAAGATAGCCATTATCTTTTAATTTCAGTTCGTAGGCATCCCAACCATCGTGAGTATTAACAGTGTGCGTCCAACCAAGAAAATCGTTAAAGGCAATCTCTAAAACTGGCAGACCCACTAAAGTTGCGCCGTAAATATCTACCCCTGGCGCTGTTAGTTGTGCCTCATACCAAAGATATAAATCTGACCAAGGTAGGTGGGGATTTGCGAGCAACATTGCTTTTCCATTAGCGGAACGCGAAGGCGCGATCGCCCAACCATTAGAACCTTTTGATTTATCAGCGTTAGCGATACCCGCTACAGTATCCGGATCGACCACGAAAGTAAAATTTAGCACACGTTGGCAGTGGGCTAATATATCTATTCCGGTAACTGGAAGAACTGCTTCAACAGCGTCATCAATCAATTCTGGATGTTCTTTGGCATAGGTGTTAATCCCCTCAGCAAAGGCGTTGAGATTAGCCCGAAATTCTTCGTTTTGAGCTTGATACCACTCTTTGGCGCGTTCCGGGACTCCCATCGTTCGCACCCACCGATCGGATTCTAAATACTCTTTACCCCAATATTCGGCTGCCCGTCCTCTGGACTGACCGTAAAGGCGTAAGATTAAGTCTCCGTGACTGTGCATCTGCGCCCATCCAAAGGCACGGAATAAACCTTTAGTATCTTTGCCGTAAATATGAGGAACGCCGTAGGTATCCCAAAGAATTTCAGTGGGCTTTTGGGCTAAAGCAGGATGATGAGTGGCTGCGATCGCAATAAAAAAGCTTAATCCGAGGATGAATGAAAGAAGGCGGAATGCGAAGCGTTTAGATAAAGTAAAAAACATATTTTTGATTAATGAAACCGCAGATAAACCCACATAAGATGAGTAGATGGTTTTTGCTAAAACTTTGATAGGTGGCTATTGTCCGGTTTCTAATACACTGTCAGATAAGTTAGTTTCTACTTCGCGCAAGTTTTTAAAGGCGTATCCGCACATACCTACAAGTAGCAGGCAGATAGAAGTTAGAACGTATAGCAGTGCTATTCCTGCACCACGCCCAGTACCAAAAATTGAGCCGAAGATATTTGCTAAATTGCCACCTGGCATCATTGCTGGTTCCAAAACTTTATCTGCTAAAAACCCAGCAATTAAGGGCGCGATCGCAGCCATAACTAACATGATTGCTGAACGGCTAGCAAATACCCGCCCCTGAAATTTTTGGTTTACTTTACTCAGCCAAATTGCATCCCGACAACTCCCCATCAAAGGGAAGTTTAAAGACGAACAAAACTGCGCCACAATCCAAATTAAAGGCATTTGGTTTAAACCAAATACTATTTTGCTCAAGCCTGCACCGATCATTCCTAATAACAACCCGTGTATTTTGTGCTTAGGTACACCCCAAGTGCTAACAAAAATTGCTCCCACAACGCCGCCAACGCCTGCGGCTGCCGCAACACTTCCTAAAACTTGAGCATTATTACTAGAACGAGCCAAAATCATAGGTGAATAGATTGCCGCACCTAGATCGTGGGCAAATTGAAACAATGCAGCTGCAATTAGTAGAGCCAATAAACTGGGGCGAGAAAAAATGTATTTGAAGCCAAAAATAATTTCTTTCCAACTAAATTTTGGGCTTTTGGGTTTATTTTGATTGTCTTCTGGGTGTGGCTGCGGTATATCCACAAACACTACAGTGCTAACCGCAGCTACAAAGGTAATTAAGTCAATACTTAAAATTCCGCCCAACCCAATTGCAGTATAAAGAACGCTGGCTAAAGCTGGAGCGAGGATATTAGAACCGTAATGCACTGTGGAAATCATGCCAGTAGCGCGGGCGTAATACTGTTTAGGCACTAGCATCGTTATGGATGCGGTGGCAGCGAGTTCTTGAATTTGACCAAAAGTACCCTCTAGTATCCCAGCTACATATAAGTGCCAAATTTGTAAATGACCTGTAAGAAACAGCAATAGAATAGCAAGACTAGAGAAAGCTGCCACCCCATCACCAGCCATCATCAGTAACTTGCGGTTGTAGCGATCGACAATTATCCCTGCAAAAAGAGAAATCAAAACGCGCGGTACTTGGGTAAAGAAGCCAACTAAAGCTAATGCCGTTGCTTGTCCCGTCAATTCCCAAGCCCAAATAGTTAGGGTGAAAGCAGTCATATAACTGCCAATAGTCGATACCATTTGCCCGCACCAAAGGATTGAGAACGTCCTCATGTTGGTCGGTGAAGTGTCTTGTGTCATTTATAGCTGGGACAAGTGCTTAAATAAGCAAAATATTTTTCATATACCAAATAAAACTATTTCTAATTAATTTCCGCTCTGCTCTGTGCTATGCCCAAGGGCTTAATGCAAAAATTATTCATTATTTTTTGAGCTTAAGGCCTAAAGCAGTCGCTCATAATCGTGTGAAACTACGATTTGGGAAGGCTTCAGCTAGCTTACACTCAAGGCAACCATTTAAATCAATTGATAACTATTCTCTATAAGTTTAGTCAAAACGTACAAATTTTCTTAGAGCTTATTGAGAAATGCTTGCAAGTAGTGTACGTTGATAAAGTCAAAGCAAAAAAAAGTCCTAGCAGTTGGCGAGCCATTAACTCAGGCCAAAAAGCCTTGATTTTTCGTCACTCCACATAGGTGCGTACAGGCGTGAGATTTTGTATCTCTGCGTTTGACGTAGCTTTATGCCAAATTTTCAGGTTTGAGTGAGTAGGAAAAATGCCCGAATCTAAACTCTCCCTTAATTTCTCTACGTTAGTAGACCTTTTAAGTTACAGATCTCTGCATCAAACAGAAAAAATAGCTTTTACATTCCTACAGGATGGAGAAACTGAGGAGACGAGTTGGACTTATCAAGACTTAGATCGGCGCAGTCGGGCGATCGCATCCCAATTACAGGCATTAGGTTTAACTGGAGAACGGGCGTTACTGCTATATCAACCGGGACTAGATTATTTAGCAGCTTTCTTCGGCTGTCTGTATGCAGGTGTGGTAGCCGTTCCCGCTTATCCACCTCGTAACAAGCGCAATACGCCCAGAATTAAAGCAATTCTAAAGGATTCAGAGGCGGCGATCGCGCTTACTACGACAACTATTAAATCTAGAATTCAGTCCTTACTTGAACCTGAAATCCCCGCAGGTGTAGAGACGTACTATGGCGCCTCTCTACACGGCGGTACTAATCTGCAATGGCTAACTACTGATAATCTCCCACTAGGGATAGAGGGTAATTGGCAAAAACTTATTATTAATTCTGATACTTTAGCTTTTCTGCAATATACATCTGGTTCGACGGGTACGCCTAAAGGCGTGATGTTAACTCACGGCAACTTAATTCACAATACTGCTGTGACATATCAATGTATGGAACATTCTGCCAACAGTAAATTTGTGTCTTGGTTGCCTACTTATCACGACATGGGCTTAATTGGCGGGATACTACAACCGTTATATGGTGGGTTCCCTTGCGTACTCATGACACCAACATCATTCTTGCAGCGCCCTTATAGTTGGTTGGAAGCTATCTCTCGGTATCGGGGAACCACAAGCGGCGCACCTAATTTTGCTTACGAACTTTGCGTTCAAAAAATTACTCCTGAACAAAAGCAAACCCTTGATTTAAGCAGTTGGGATGTCGCTTTTAACGGTGCAGAACCTATTCGCAACGATACATTAAATAGATTTGCCGAAACTTTTGCCGCTTGTGGCTTTCGGAAAGAAGCCTTTTATCCCTGTTATGGATTAGCTGAAGCTTCTTTAATGGTTACTGGTAGCCGTAAATCTGAAATGCCAGTTGTTAGGACTATTGATGAAGTTGCATTAGAACGCAACCAAGTTGTTGAAGCTGATATTAGTAATGAGAATATTCGTACTTTAGTTAGTTCCGGTCAAACTATAGCGGATCAGAACATTTTAATCGTTAATCCCGAAACATTAACTCGCTGTCAGCCAAATGAAGTCGGGGAAATTTGGGTATCTAGTCCTAGCGTTGGTCAAGGATATTGGAATCAAGTAGAAGAAATAAATAACACTTTTCAGGCTTATACAGCTGATACTAAAGAAGGAAAATTTCTCAGGACAGGCGATTTAGGCTTCCTACAAAATGGTGAATTATTTGTTACGGGACGCGCCAAAGATTTAATTATTATTCGCGGACGTAATCTCTATCCTCAAGATATTGAATTAACAGCAGAACGCAGTCATCCTTCTTTACGCGCTGGAAGCGTTGCAAGTTTTGCGGTTGAAGTCGCGGGTGAGGAACAATTAGTAATTGTTCAAGAAGTTGAATTTCGCCAACAACCAAATATAGAAGAAGTTACAACTGCTATTCGGCAAGCGGTTGCTGAAGAACATGAAATTCAAGTCTATGCAGTTGTTTTAATTAAAGCTGGTACTATTCCAAAAACTTCCAGTGGTAAAATTCAGCGTCGTGCAACTTGCGCTCAATATTTAGCAGGTGACTTGGAAGTTTTAGGTAGTATTGTAACTGGAAATAAAGAGTGGAAAGAAAGCGATCGCACTCTTAACCGCAAATCACTACTAGCAGTAACCTCACAAGAACAGCAAAAAGTTCTGAAATTATATATACAACAGATTGTCGATAATCTTCTGCAAGTTAAATCAGAAGTTAATCACTCTCTAAGTGCAGTTGGGCTTGATTCTTTAAAAATTTTTGAGTTGAAAAATCGCCTTGAAACCGATTTTGAAATTACTTTATCTGTAACTGAACTGTTCGGGGGAATTAGCCTTGATGAATTAGCAGCACGAATTATTAAGCAAATTACCGTAGAAGCACCTGTTTTATCAGCGATTTCACCAGTTTATCGCAATCAAAGTTTACCTTTGTCTTTTGCACAAGAACGTTTATGGTTTTTTGACCAATTAGAACCAGGGAACCCCTGTTATAATCTTGCTGCTACAGTGCATTTACAAGGACAACTAAACGTAGAAGCATTAATTCGTAGTCTCAACGAAATCATTAAAAGGCACGAAATTTTCAGGACTAAATTTGTTAGTCAAAATTGCAAACCCGTTCAAGTTATTTTGGATGAAATTACCTTTAAGTTGGCCATTATAAACTTGGCTGATTTTTCAGCAGAGGAAAGAGAAGCAGAAATAGAAAACCTATGCTTAAAAGAAGCGCGATCGCCCTTTGATTTAAGTCAAGCACCTTTATTAAGGGGTACATTATTACGTCTTTCTCAAACAGAATACAAATTGCTTTTAACTGCACAGCATATTATTTTTGATGGTTGGTCCCTGGGTATATTAATTCAGGAATTGTCATCACTATATGCAGAGACGGTTCATGAACCGTCTCTGCATAAAAAGCCAAAAATTCAATATGCTGATTATGCAGTTTGGCAGCGTAATTGGTTGCAAGGAGAAATTTTACACAAGCAATTGGCATACTGGAAGCAGCAATTAAGCGGTGATTTGCCTGTTTTAAATTTACCTACTGATTACCCACGTCCAGCAGTTCAAACTTATAACGGCGCCCGAATAAGTTTTGAAATTCCTCAAGAATTAACCCAGAAATTAAATAAATTAAGTCAGCAGGAAGGGACAACCTTATTTATGACCTTGCTGGCAGCTTTCAAAACATTAATTTATCGGTATACAGGCCAAGAAGATATTTTAATTGGTGCGCCAATTGCTAATCGCGATCGCGCCGGAATTAAAAACTTAATTGGCTTTTTTGTCAATACTTTAGTTTTGCGAACTGATATTAGTGACAATCCTAGCTTTAAGGAATTGCTGCACCGAGTGAGAGAAACAGCTTTAGGTGCTTATGCTCATCAAGAATTACCTTTTGAAAAGTTAGTAGAAAAATTACAGCCAGAGCGGGATTTAAGTTACTCGCCCTTATTTCAAGTTTCCTTTGCGCTGCAAAATGGATTAACACAAACTTTAGAATTACCAGACCTACAATTAAGCTTAAAAGAAGTTGATACGAAAACAGCTAAATTTGATTTAACGCTGTTTTTAGAAGAAACTGCACAAGGTTTAATTGGAGCATTTGAATACAATACTGATTTATTTAAATCCAGTACAATTGAAAGATTAATTGGACATTTACAAACTTTATTAACTGGAATTATTGATAACCCAGAAGCGACTATTTCTACTTTGCCATTACTAACTGCGACTGAACAGCATCAGTTATTATTGGAGTGGAATAATACTGGCGTAGATTATCCCCAGGATAAATGTATTCATCAATTATTTGAAGCACAGGTAGAAAAAACACCAGATGCAGTTGCCGTAATTTTTGAAGATAAACAACTTACTTATCAAGAAGTAAATTATCAAGCAAATAAATTAGCGAAATATCTGCAAACACTGGGAGTTAAACCAGAATCTTTAGTAGGAATTTGTGTAGAGCGATCGCCACAAATGGTTGTCGCAATTTTGGGCATACTTAAAGCAGGTGCAGCTTATGTGCCATTAGATCCAGCCTATCCCCAAGAAAGATTAGCTTTCATGTTGGAGGATACGCAAGCTACTGTATTGTTAACGCAACAACAGTTTGTAGAGACGTTTTATGAAACTTCTCTACAGGAAAACAAAACTAAAATTATTTGTTTAGATACTGATTGGCATCTGATTGAATCAGCAAATCAAGATAACTGCATCAGTAATGTTAATAGTAATAACCTTGCTTATGTAATTTATACTTCTGGATCTACTGGTTTACCTAAAGGAGTAACAATTAAACATCGCAATGCTGCCATATTATTACATTGGGCGCAATCAGTATTTACTTCTGCTGAATTAACAGGGGTATTGGCATCAACTTCAATTTGTTTCGATCTCTCAGTATTCGAGTTATTTGTGCCGTTAAGTTGGGGCGGTACAGTAATTCTGGCAGAGACTGCCTTGCATTTACCGAGTTTACCAAGCGCAGAACAAGTAACACTGATTAATACAGTACCAAGTGCGATCGCTCAATTACTACAAACCAATAGCATACCTGCCTCAGTTAGCACTATTAATTTAGCTGGTGAAGCATTACCGCCACAGTTAGTGCAGCAGTTGTATCAGTTACCAACAATTGAGCGCGTCTTCAACCTTTACGGGCCTTCGGAAGATACAACTTATTCCACATATACTTTATTGGAACGGGATGCTAGATTTATCACGATTGGTCGTCCTATCGCCAAGACGCAAGTTTATATTCTTGACTCTCAGCAGCAATTAGTTCCTGTTGGTGTACCTGGAGAAATATACATCGGCGGTGATGGTTTGGCTAAAGGTTATCTTAACCGTCCTGAATTAACAGCAGAGAAGTTTGTTGCTCACCCGTTTATTGATGAACCAGCAGCCAAGCTTTATAAAACTGGAGATTTAGCACGATACTTACCTGATGGAAATATCGAATATATTGGTCGTATTGACTATCAAGTTAAAATTCGTGGTTTTCGTATTGAGTTAGGCGAAATTGAATCTGTCATTAATCAATATTCAGCAGTACAACAAGCTGTAGTTGTAGCGAAAGAATATCAACCTGGAGATAAACGATTAATTGCTTATTTGGTTTGTTCTCAAAAGAATTTAGAAGTAGCGGATTTAAGGACATTCCTGAAAGATAAATTACCTGAGTATATGATTCCTTCAGCTTTTGTCATCCTGGAATCTTTACCGCTTACTCCTAATGGCAAACTTGACCGCAAAGCTTTACCAGCACCAGATTTTACTAATTCTGAACTTACGGCAAGTTTTGTAAAACCTCGCACTACTGAAGAGAAGAAACTGGCAGAAATTTGGAGTCAGGTTTTAGGTGTTGCCAAAGTAGGAATTTACGATAATTTCTTTGAATTGGGAGGACATTCTTTACTCGCTACCCAACTAATCGCTAAAGTGGGGGAAACATTTCAGGTTGAATTGCCTTTGCGCTACCTATTCCAATCGCCAACAGTGGAAAGTTTAGCAGCGCAAATTACGCAACAACAAACTGATTTAACAGCGAAATCAGCTAATTTAGTATCGACAATAACACCTGATATCGATCGCAAATATCAACCTTTCCCGCTTACCGATATCCAGCAAGCTTACTGGGTGGGTAGAAGTTCCGCGTTTGAATTAGGGAATATTGCCACTCATATCTATGTAGAAATTGATGCTGTTGATTTAGATTTAGAACGCTTTAACCAAGCTTGGCAGCGATCAATTGAACGTCACGATATGCTGCGGGCGATCGTTCTCCCCGATGGACAGCAACAAATCCTTAAAGAAGTACCAACCTATCAAGTTAAGGTGTTGAATCTGCGGGGACAAAGTGCGGAAGTAGTAAATGGCGAGTTGAAAAAGGTACGCGATCGCCTTTCTCATCAAATCTTACCTAGCGACACATTCCCCTTATTTGAAATTTCTGCTTCTAGGTTAGATGAACATCGTACCCGCTTACATTTCAGCTTTGATTTGTTAATTGCTGATGCTTGGAGTTTCCAAATTATTGGGCGCGAATTAGCAGCTTTATATCAAAATCGCAAAGCTGAATTAACACCATTGCAAATTTCTTTTCGAGATTATGTTTTAGGTGAAGTTAATTGTCGTAAATCGGAACAGTATCAGCGATCGCAAGAGTATTGGCGCGATCGCCTCACTACCTTGCCGCCACCGCCAGAACTACCTTTAGCGCAAAATCCCTCTGCAATTAAACATCCGCGCTTTGTCCGTCATAGTGGCAAATTAGAAGCGGCTAAATGGCTTCAACTGAAGAACTACGCCAGCAAAGTGGGAATTACACCTTCTGCGGTATTACTAGCTGCATTCGCTGAAGTATTGACAGTTTGGAGTAAAAGTCCGCGTTTCACTCTCACACTGACCTTATTTAATCGCTTGCCTCTGCATTCGCAAGTTAACGAATTGGTAGGAGACTTTACATCTCTCAGCCTTTTGGCAGTGGACAACTCAACAGAAGATAGTTTTGGCGATCGCGCCCGTCGATTGCAAGCGCAACTCTGGGAAGATTTAGACCACCGTGATGTTAGTGGCGTGCAAGTTTTGCGTGAATTAGCCCGAACTCAAGGCAGACTTTCTAGTGCTTTAATGCCTGTAGTCTTCACCAGTACTTTAACGCAGGAAGGTTTAGGAGAACAGAAATTTCCCTTAGATTGGTTGGGAGAGATGACTTATGGTATTACTCAAACGCCGCAAGTTTTCCTCGACCATCAAGTTGCAGAAGAAGCAGGCGCATTAGTTTTCAACTGGGATGCGGTAGAAGCAATTTTTCCGGCCGGAATGTTGGACGATATGTTTGCTGCTTATTGCAACTTCCTCGAAAGTCTGGCGGAAAAAGAGGAAAACTGGCAAGAAATTCATCCCCAACTTATTCCGCATAGGCAATTACAGCAATTGGCAGCTATTAATGCGACTGATGCTTCGCTTTGGGCGGACACAGGGGTACCGCCCCTACTGCACACCTTATTTACCGCGCAAGTAGATTTACAGGCAGAAAAAGCGGCTGTAATTACGACCGAACGCACCCTCACTTATGCAGAGTTATACCGTCTTGCTAATCAACTTGGTCACAAACTGCGAGATTTAGGCGCAAAACCAAATCAGTTAGTTGCAGTTGTGATGGAGAAAGGATGGGAACAAGTTGTAGCTGTGTTGGGGATTTTGATGTCTGGTGCAGCGTATGTGCCTATCGATCCTAAATTACCCCAAGAAAGGCGATCCCATTTATTCGCCCAAGCAGATATTCAGCTAGTTGTGACTCAACCTTGCGTTGACAAACGATTGTATTGGTCAGAAGGTATTCAGCGCATTTGCGTCGATAGCAAAAATGTAGAAACGCGATATATCTCGTCTCTACAACCAATCCAAAAACCTGAAGATATCGCCTATGTAATTTACACTTCTGGTTCTACAGGGTTGCCTAAAGGCGTAGCGATCGACCATCGCGGCGCAGTTAATACAATTCTGGATATCAATCACCGCTTTAATGTCCAAACTTCAGACAAAGTATTCGCCCTTTCTGCCCTTAACTTTGACCTCTCGGTTTATGACATCTTCGGAACTTTAGCTGCTGGCGGCACAATTATTATTCCCGATGCTTGCACCGTCCAAGAACCCTCTCACTGGGCAGAATTAATGAAGCAAGAAAAGATTACCGTTTGGAACTCTGTACCCGCTTTAATGCAAATGATGGTGGATTATGGTACTAACAATCCTGCTATCTTCCAAAATCTGCGCTTAGTAATGATGAGTGGTGATTGGTTGCCGCTAAATCTACCCAATCAAATTAAAGCTTTAAATCCAGAAACCGACGTTATTAGTTTAGGTGGTGCAACAGAAGCTTCTATTTGGTCAATCTACTATCCGATTGAATCAGTTAACCCCAATTGGAAAAGCATTCCCTACGGTAAACCCCTACAAAATCAGCGTTTCTATGTTTTAAATCATACCCTCGAACCTTGTCCGATATGGGTAACAGGACAACTTTATATTGGCGGAATTGGATTAGCTAAATGCTATTGGCGAGATGAAGCAAAAACATCTGCTAGTTTCATCACCCATCCCCGTACAGGTGAAAAACTGTATAAACCTGGCGATTTAGGGCGTTATCTCCCCGATGGCAATATCGAATTTTTAGGTAGAGAAGACTTTCAAGTTAAGATTGGTGGCTATCGGATTGAGTTAGGTGAAATTGAAGCAGCATTACTCAAACATCCCGCAGTTAAAGAAGCAGTAGTTAATGCAGTTGGTGACAAACCCACTCACAAGCGATTAGTGGCTTATCTTGTGTTTGATTCTCTACAAAATCCACCATCAGATGAACTACGTAGTTTTTTAAGTGAAAAACTACCAGCTTATATGATTCCTACTGCATTCGTAATGTTAGAAAACTTACCACTAACAGCGAATGGCAAAGTTAATCGTCAAGCTTTACCGATACCGAGTGCTGTTCAAGAGTTAGATTCTACTGTCATTGCACCTCGTAACCCTACCGAAACAATATTGACGAGGTTGTGGTTTGAAGTTCTAGGTGTGGAAAAAATAGGTATCTACGATAACTTCTTTGATTTAGGCGGCGATTCGATTTTAGTTACTCAATTAATTGCCAAAGTGCGCGAAACTTTCAACATTGAACTACCTTTACGCGATTTCTTTGAAACACCTACTATTGCGGGTCAAGTTACAAACATTCTCCACGCTCCACAGCAACGGCTCAAAGTAGAACAGACTGCGGAATTACTAATGAGCATAACTGAACTTTCTGATGATGAAGTAGAAAAAATGCTGGCGGAAAAAACAGCACTAATCGGAGTAGGAGCTTAAACAATGAGTAATTTTAAACTTAACTCTAAAAGACGGGCATTACTGGAATTATTGCTCAAAGAACAAGGAGTAGAAGCTTCATCTAATCAAAGAATTCCGCGCCGACAAGAAAGCGATTCTATTCCGTTATCATTTGCTCAACAACGGTTATGGTTTTTAGAGCAATTCGATCCTGGGGCATCGGCTTATAACTTAACTGGTGCTGTGCTGTTCAAAGGACAGTTAAATGTAGCCGTTTTGGAGCAAAGTTTTAATGCGATCGCACAGCGTCACGAAGCATTACGAACTAATTTTACTAACGTTGATGGTAAATTAATTCAAGCGATCGCGCCTGCGGATGCTTGCCACTTAAATTTAACAATTATTGATTTAACTCAATTAGCACCAAACGAACAACAAGCAACAATTCAGCGTTTGGCTATTGAGGAAGATAGACAACCATTTGATTTAGAAAAAGAACTATTATTACGAACCAAGTTGCTGAAATTAGATGCTCAGCAATACGTCTTACTGTTGACAATGCACCACATTGTCTCAGATGGTTGGTCGATAGGAGTGCTGATTAAAGAATTAGCAGCATTATACGAATCTTTTTCTACTGGTAAGCAATCTAATTTACCAGAGTTGCCAATTCAGTATGCAGACTTTGCTATCTGGCAAAGGCAGTGGCTACAAGGTGATGTCCTGAACAATCAGCTATCTTACTGGCGGCAACAATTAGAGGGATTGCCACCTTTATTAGAACTGCCGACTGATAGACCTAGACCTGCAATCCAAACAAGTTGCGGTGGTACGCGATCAATCTTACTACCCCAAGAATTAACTACAGCACTGAAAAAACTCAGCCAACAGGAAGATGTCACTTTATTTATGACTTTGTTGGCGGCATTTAAAACGCTGCTGTGTCGCTACATAGGACAGACAGATATAGTTGTAGGTTCTACAATTGCTAACCGCAATCGCTCAGAAATTGAAGGATTAATTGGAGTTTTCATTAATACATTAGTTCTGCGTACAAATCTATCAGGTAATCCCAGTTTTCGTGATTTGCTGCGACGAGTGCGCGAGGTGACGTTAGGAGCATACAATCATCAAGATTTACCTTTTGAAAAGTTAGTTGAAGAATTACAGCCTACTCGTAGTCTTAGCCGTAATCCCTTATTTCAGGTAATGTTCCAATTAAGGAACGCGCCTATGCCTGCTTTAGAAATACCTGGATTAAATTTAAGTTTGTTGGAAGTTGAGCGGGGAACAACCCAGTTTGACTTAAGTTTAGATATGGAGGAAGTAGGAGAAAGGCTAAAGGCATCAATTGAATACAGCACTGATTTATTTGACGCAGCAACTATTACTAGAATGTTGGGGCATTTGCAAACAATACTTGAAGGTATTGTTGCTAATCCCGATCAAAGTATTTCTCATTTACCGTTGCTGACACAGGTAGAACAGCAGCAAGTATTAGCATGGAATGATACTAAAATTGCATATCCAGAAGTATTAATTCATCAGTTATTTGAGCAGCAGGTAGAACGTACCCCTGATGCGATCGCGGTAGTTTATGAAGATGTAGAGACGCGATATATCGCGTCTCTAACATACATAGAACTGAATCAAAAAGCTAATTCCTTAGCACATTACTTACAAAAATTGGGAGTAGGTGCTGATGATTTAGTGGGGATTTGTGTAGAGCGATCGCTCGATACAATTATCGGTATTCTAGGCATTCTTAAAGCAGGTGGTGCTTACTTGCCCTTAGATCCTGCTTATCCTCGACATCGGTTGGCATTAATGTTAGAAGATGCCCAAGTACCGATTTTAATAACTCAAAAGCATTTATCAGAACAACTACCTCAACATCAAACATCTGTTGTTTATTTAGATGCACATTGGCAATTAATTAATCAAGAAAACCAGGAAAATCCTGTTGTTAATTCCACAGCAGAAAATCTCGCTTATGTAATTTATACTTCCGGTTCAACTGGTAAACCCAAGGGAGTGATGATTGCCCATCAATCCTTGGCAAATTATGTACAAGCAGCAGTAGCGGAATATGGGATTGGAATGTGCGATTCTCCTGCGGAGACGCGACGCGAACGCATTCTGCAATTTGCTTCCTTAAGTTTTGATACCAGTGCAGAAGAGATTTTTCCAGCACTCACTACAGGGGCTACTCTGGTATTGCGAACAGATGAGATGTTAGGGGCAGTATCTCAATTCCTGCAAAAATGCCTTGATTTACAAATTACTGTTTTAGATTTACCCACAGCTTACTGGCATGAATTAACTCACGCCATACAGCAAGAAAATTTAAAATTACCTCCATCAATCCGCTTAATTCTAATTGGTGGTGAAAAGGCACTACCTGAAAAAGTTGCCATTTGGAAAAAACATATAGATAATTCCGTTCGTTTGGTTAATACTTATGGACCAACAGAAGCAACAATTGTTTCAACTAAATACGAGTTATCCCCACCAGAAGTAGTTAATACAGTAAATATTCCTATTGGTAAACCTATTGCTAATGCTCAAATATATATTTTAGACGGCAATTTGCAACTGGTTCCCATTGGTGTTCCAGGCGAGTTATATATTGGCGGTGCTGGTTTAGCAAAAGGCTATTTAAATCGTCCTGAACTGACAGCAGAAAAATTTATCCTTAATCCTTATGCTCATGCAGAGGATAGTTATCCTTATTCGTCAGAGATTCTGTATAAAACAGGAGATTTAGTTCGCTATCTCCCAGATGGAAATATTGAGTATTTAGGACGGATTGATAATCAGGTAAAAATTAGAGGTTTTCGGATTGAATTAGGGGAAATAGAGGCAGCCGTACTGCAATATCCTGAAATTAAAGAAACAGTTGTTTTAGTTTGGGAAGATGAGACTAGCTATAAACGATTAGTCGCTTACATTGTTCCCAAGGTTGCTCGGGATTTAAATTCTAGCGAAATCAGAAGTTTTTTAAATGCAAAACTTCCTGAATACATGATGCCTGCTAGCTTTATACTGCTAGATAAGCTACCCCTTACTCCTAACGGTAAAGTTGATAAGCAAGCTCTACCAAAACCCGAAGATAAACTTGCTCCAGCAGTTGATTTAGTTCCTCCCAAAACTACGACAGAAGAATTATTAGCTCGGATATGGAGTGAAGTTTTAAGAATAGAGCGGGTAGGTATCCATGACAACTTTTTTGAGTTGGGTGGCGATTCTATCCTGAGTATTCAAATTATTTCTAAGGCTAATCAAGCAGGATTACAACTAACTCCTAAATTGTTATTCCAACATCAAACAATTGCGAAATTAGCAGCAGTAGTAGGTACAAACCAAACAATTCAATCTGAACAAAATTTAATAGTTGGTCAAGTACCCCTAACACCAATTCAACATTGGTTTTTTGAGGAAGATTTTGTCGATCCTCATCACTGGAATCAAGCAGTTTTGTTAGAAGTACGACAACCACTTAATTTAACTTTGTTGCAACAAGCCATACAGCAGTTATTGTTACATCACGATGCTTTACGCTTAAGGTTTGTGCAATCAGAATCTGGTTGGCAACAATTTAATGCAGAACCAGATAATGTTGTGCCATTTACACAGATAGATTTATCAGCATTATCAGTAGATGAACAAAAAAATGCGATCGCATCTACCGCCAGCGAAATCCAAGCTAGTTTAAATTTAGCTGAAGGGTCAATAGTACGGGTAGCTTTGTTTGATTTAGGCGCACAAGCAAGCCGCTTATTAATTGTGATCCATCATTTAGCGGTTGATGGTGTTTCTTGGCGAATTTTAATATCCGATTTACAAACAGCTTACGAACAGTTAAATCGTGGTGAAACTATAAAACTGCCAGCGAAAACAACTTCTTTTAAATATTTGGCTGAACGTTTAGTAGACTATGCACAATCTCCAACCTTGCACTCAGAGTTAAATTACTGGTTAGCATTACAAAAACCTGTTAGTTGCTTACCAGTAGACTATCCAGAAGGAACTAATACAGTAGCAACAGCCGCTAATGTTTCTGTATTACTAAGTCAAGAAGAAACTCAAGCATTGTTGCAAGAAGTTCCTAAGACTTATCGCACAGAAATTAATGATGTATTACTAACAGCATTAGTTCAAGCTTTTGCCCAGTGGACAAACAACAGTAAATTACTCGTAGATTTAGAAGGACACGGGCGCGAAGAAATTTTTGATGATGTCGATTCGTCGCGTACTGTTGGTTGGTTTACTTCTGTATTTCCAGTGTTGTTGCAACTTACAGATGCAGCTAACCCTGGAGAAACTTTGAAGGTAGTAAAAGAACAGTTGCGTAGTATTCCCAATCGTGGCATCGGCTATGGGATTTTACGCTACTTGAGCGACATTGCTCAACAACTACAAACCTGTCCAAAGGCAGAGGTCAATTTTAATTACTTTGGACAATTTGACCAAGCTTTACCAGAATCATCTTTGTTTGGATTAACTCAAGATCCCTGCGGTTCGGCATTTAGCCCTAAAGGAAATCGATCTTATTTATTAGAAATTAACGGTTTTGTTAGCGGTGGAAAACTACAAATTGATTGGACATATAGCGAGGAAATTTATCGACGTGCAACAGTTGAGCGTTTAGCTGAGAGTTATTTAGACAAATTGCGATCGCTTATTTCCCACTGTCAATCTCCCGAAGCTGGAGGCTATACCCCTTCTGACTTCTCAGAGTTTCAGTGGAGTCAATGGAGCCAAACAGATTTAGACGAAATTTTAACAGCAATAGGAGAGGTTTGAAATGGGCAAAGGTAACGTTGAAGATTTCTATCCCATTTCGCCCATGCAGCAGGGGATGCTTTTCCACACAATTTATGAACCTAATTCTGGGGTTTATTTTGAACAGCTAAGTTGTACCATCCAAGGCAACTTGAATGTAGAGTTTTTCCAACGCGCTTGGCAGCAGGTAATTGATCGGCATCCGATTTTACGCACCTGCTTTATTTGGGAAGGCATCAAAGAACCTGTGCAAGCCGTCCAGCGCCAGGTAAAATTGCCCTGGCAGCAATATGATTGGCAAGAAATACCCACAACTGAACAGCAACAAAAATTAGAGTTTTTCTTACAAGCAGATCGAGAACAAGGATTCGATCTCAAGCAAACGCCACCCATGCGTTTAACATTAATTAGGTTAAGCAAAGATAGTTATCGCTTTATTTGGAGTCACCACCACATTTTGTTAGATGGTTGGTCAAATCCTATATTGTTAAAGGAAATTTTTGATTATTACTCTGCATTTTGTCAAGGTGAAGAATTATCTTTACCTCGCCCCCGTCCTTATCGAGATTATATTGCTTGGCTGCATCAACAGAAATTATCCCAGGCTGAGGCTTTCTGGCGGGAAAAATTAATAGGATTTGGATCGCCTACAACTTTAAAAATTACTCAAAATCAGTTGAGTGTTGGAGATACTCAATCAAGTTACGACGACCAAGAAATTCATTTATCAGCAACTACAACCACAGCTTTACAATCTCTAGCGCGACAGCATCAGTTAACACTTAATACATTAGTACAAGCAGCATGGGCATTGTTATTAAGTCGTTATAGTGGCGAAAATGATGTTGTTTTTGGGACTGCTGTTTCTGGTCGCCCGCCTAGTTTAATTGGCTCAGATGCGATGGTAGGGTTGTTTATTAATACTCTGCCAGTACGGGTTAAGATTGGCGCGTCAGATACTCTTTTATCTTGGTTAAAACAGCTACAAGCGCAACAAGTCGATGCGCGTCAGTATGAATATACTCCCTTAGCTGAAATCCAAAGATGGAGTGAAGTTGCTGGCGGTATGCCTTTATTTGAAAGTTTGATAGTTTTTGAAAATTATCCCTTAGATGCGGCTGTTCAGCAGATAAATCAAGATTTACAAATTAAGGATGTTATATCTTTTGAAAAAACTAACTATCCACTAACTGTAATGGCAGTACCAGGCGCAGAGTTATCGTTAAAGATGTTGTACGATACTCAGCGATTTGATGCTGCTACAATTCAGCGAATTTTAGGACATCTGCAAACATTGTTAGCAGGTATGGTTGCGGAACCGAATCAATCTTTGGCAACGCTGCCAATGCTGACAAAGGATGAATTACATCAGCTTTTGGTGGAGTTTAATCAAACGCGATCTACAATTAATAATTGTACAATTACTCAATTATTTGAAGCACAGGTAGAAAAAACACCAGATGCTGTTGCCGTTATCTGTGAGAACCAACAACTTACTTATCGAGAACTAAATCAGAAAGCAAATCAACTAGCTTCTTATTTGCAATCTTTGGGTGTTAAACCTGAAGTTTTGGTAGGGGTTTGTGTAGAGCGATCGCTCTATACTATAATTGCCTTACTCGGTATACTAAAAGCTGGTGGCGCTTACGTTCCCTTAGACCCCACTTATCCCCAAGAACGTTTAGCATTTATGCTGGCAGATGCTCAAGTGTCAGTGCTATTAACCAAAAAAGCACTCTTAGAAATTCTGCCTCAACATAACGCTAATGTTGTTTGTTTAGATACAGATGGGAAAGCTATAGAAACCGCCCCAGTAAATACTAATATTGTAAATTTAAATCCCTCTAGCCTTGCCTATGTTCTATATACATCAGGCTCTACTGGAACGCCTAAAGGTGTTTTAGGTTTACATAGCAACACCGTTAATCGCTTAACATGGAATCCTTACCCATTTTCACCTGATGAAATTTGTTGCCAAAAAACTTCCCTTAACTTTGTAGACTCGGTTTGGGAAATTTTTGCACCATTAATTCACGGTATACCCACAGTAATTATTCCCGATCAAACAGTTAAATATCCCGAACAATTAGTTAAAACTCTCTCTGAACAAAATGTTACTCGCTTGGTTTTAGTTCCCTCTTTGTTGCGGGTAATATTAGATACGTTCACGGATTTAGATAAACGTCTACCTAAACTTAAGTATTGGGTTAGTAGTGGTGAAGCACTTTCTGTAGATTTAGTACAAAGTTTTTACCAACAACTGCCTAACAGCAGATTAATTAACCTTTATGGTTCATCAGAAGTAGCTGCTGACGTTACTTGGCACGATACTAGCACAAGTGAATTTAGTGATTTTGTGCCTATTGGTGGCCCAATTGCTAATACCCAAGTTTATATATGCGATCGCAATTTACAACCAGTACCCATCGGTGTACAAGGTGAGATCTATATCGGCGGGGCAAATTTAGCACGCGGCTATTTAAACCGTCCCGAATTAACGGCAGAAAAATTTATTACTAACCCGTTAACAACTCAATTAAATTCTCAGATTGAGATTTCCGAGAAGTTGTATAAAACTGGGGATTTGGGTTGTTACTTACCTAATGGAGAAATTAAATATTTAGGTAGAATTGACCATCAAGTAAAAATTCGCGGTATTCGTATAGAAATAGGTGAAATTGAAGCGTTAATAAATCAATATCCCGCAGTTGCAGATAGTGTTGTAATTGTTAGAGAAGATTCGCCTGGTAATCAGCGCCTAGTTGCTTATGTAGTCAGTAAAACCGATATTACTCAGGAAGTGCGGAGCTTTTTAAAACAACATTTGCCAGAGTATATGATTCCTGCTGCATTTGTACAAATGGAGGCTTTACCACTAACACCAAATGGAAAAATCAATCGTCTTGCATTACCTGCATCTGATAATTATCGTCCAGAGCAAGAGTCAGTTTTTGTAGCACCTCAAACACAAATTGAACAGGAAATTGCGGAAATTTGGACAGCAGTTTTAAGTTTAGACAAGGTGGGAATTAAAGATAACTTTTTCGATTTGGGAGGTCATTCCTTAATGGCGACTCAATTAATCTCGCGGGTTAAGAAAAATTTTGGAGTGGATGTAAGTTTGCCAGAGTTCTTTAAATCTCCCACTATTAAAGATTTAGCTGAAATAGTGGAAACACAAATTTTGATTAAATCGAATGGTGCAAAAATTGATGAACTATTAGACCAGATGGAAAACCTTGATGAAGCAGAAGTCCAGAAGCTTTTATCTCTTACTAATGGTAGATAAGATCAAAATCAAAAAGTTATTTACTAGGGTTTTAGTACAGCAATTTTTTTGTTAACTAACCACAGATGGATACAGATATACACAGATGTAATAACTGATTTTTGCAGTAAATCAACTGAGAACCTGTCCGGTTAATAATATTGCACCTTTAAGTAACCGGATAATTCCCGAAGTTAGGAAGTGAAGCAAATGAATGAAGGAACAATAGAAGTGCAAAAAATTTATCAAGGTGGGCAACCATCTGGTGGTTTGCAGGACAGGTTTGAAGAACAAATTATTAATTTATTTTCTGCTACTGAAGAATCAAGTGCAGAAACAGAATTACAAACCAGGATTGACTTAATTACTAAAAGCTTTTTAGAAGCTAAACAAATTAGTAGAGACGTAGATTTAGAATCAGTTGTTGAAAAATTTGCTGATAGTAAACTTCCTCTATTTCCAACTGACATAGATAGTTATATAGAAGATTTAGCTACTAATGTTGTCGCTGATTCGATCCATGTATCTTCACCCAGATTTATCGGTCACATGACAAGTTCGCTTCCCTATTTTTTCCAGCCATTAGGGAAGCTAATGACAGCGATGAACCAAAATGTAGTGAAGGTGGAAACCGCCAAAGCATTTAGCCCTTATGAACGCCAAGCTTTGGCGATGATGCACCGCTTAATTTACGGTTTTGGTGATGATTTTTATACTCAACATACTCAAAATAGTGAGAGTACGTTGGGGATGATGGTAACTGGTGGAACACTGGCTAATATTACCGCCATGTGGTGCTATCGGAATGCTTTGTTAGGAGCAAAAGATGATTTTGGTGGTGTAGAAAATGAAGGTTTAGCTGCGGCGTTAAACTTTTATGGATATCAGGGCGCGGTGATAATTGGCTCTAGCTTAATGCACTACTCTTTTGAGAAAGCTGCGGGATTATTAGGAATAGGCGATCGCAATTTAATTAAAATTCCCACAGACCAAAATCATCGGCTGAATCTAGCTGCACTGCGAGAAACAATAACCGAGTGTCGTCAACGCAATCTATTAATTATTGCTTTAGTTGGAATTGCTGGAACTACTGATTCTGGGGCGATAGATCCACTGCTTGAAATGAGTGCGATCGCGCAAGAATATAATATCAATTTTCATGTCGATGCTGCTTGGGGTGGCGCAGTTCTTTTTTCTGAACAAAATCAACATAAACTCGCTGGCATAGAATTAGCAGATTCCGTCACAATTGACGGACATAAACAACTGTATTTGCCAATGGGTTTAGGCATGGTGATTTTAAGAAATCCCCATTTAGCAAAATATATTGAAAAAACCGCCCGTTATACTGTTCGTAAAGAATCACCGGATTTAGGTAAACGCAGCTTAGAAGGTTCCCGCCCAGGAATGAGCTTATTTTTACAAGCTGCATTAAATATCATTGGGCATAAAGGTTATGAATTTTTAATTGATTCCGGCATTAAAAAAGCTCAATACCTTGCTAATGAAATTAACAGGAAGCCAGAATTTGAATTATTGTTTAAACCAGAAATTAATATTCTGCTATACCGCTATATTCCAGAACCATTTAGACAAAAAACTGCTCAAGGAAAATTAACTACATCTGACAATCAAGCAATTAATGACTTTAATGAGTTGTTGCAAAATGCCCAGCGCCAAGCTGGTAATACTTTCGTCTCACGCACAACATTAGAAAACACTGCCTATGGTGCAGGAGTACCAATTGTTGCATTGCGCGTAGTTCTGGCTAATCCTTTAACTACTGAAGCTGATATTGATGCAGTACTGAACGATCAAATAAAAACCGCCGCAAAGCTTCCCGTGATTACATTTAATGAGGAGGTTAATGATGACAACCTCTAATCGCTTAGAACGATTAAAAAATCTTTCACCTGAGAAACGGTTACTACTTCTAAAAGCGTTGCGAGAAGAAGCAGCAATTACAGAAGAATCCAATACTATTCCAAGACGTTCTCAACTAAATCCTTCTCCCCTATCTTTTGCACAACAAAGACTTTGGTTTTTGGCTCAACTATCTCCAGGTAATCCCGCCTACAATTTACCTGCGGCTGTATCTCTCAAAGGTCAGCTAAATATTGCGGCGTTAGAACAAACTTTTCAAGAAATTATCCAGCGACACGAAGTTTTACGCACTAATTTTGCGCTGGTAGATGGGGAAGCAGTACAAGTAATTTCTGACACTGCTACTTTTACCCTGCCCATCATTAATCTACAAGCTTTAGCGGATACAAAACAGCAAGCTGAAATTCAACGTTTAGCTGTTGAAGAAGCACAAACACCATTTAACTTAAGCAAGGAGTTATTGCTACGCGGGAAGTTGTTACAACTAAGCGACAGCGAGTATGTGTTGCTATTTACAATGCACCACATTATCTCGGATGGTTGGTCGATGGGTGTCCTCATCCGAGAAGTAGCCGCACTTTATCCAGCTTTTTGTACTGCTAAATCTTCTCATTTACCTGAATTACCTATTCAGTATGCAGATTTTGCTGTTTGGCAACGCCAATATTTACAAGGAGAAGAACTAGATAAACAGTTAAGTTATTGGAAACAACAATTAGGCGGTGCTTTACCTGTTTTAGAGTTACCTACAGACATACGCCCAACTGTTCCCACATTTAAGGGGGCGCAGCATTTATTTGTAATACCCCTCAGCTTAACTGAAGCGATTAAAAATCTTTGCCAGCAGGAAGAAGTAACTTTATTCATGGCTTTACTGGCAGGATTTCAAACTTTACTTTACTGCTACACAAAGCAGGAAGATATTAGATTGGGATCGCCGATTGCTAGCCGTAGCCGTGTTGAACTTGAGGGCTTAATTGGCTTTTTTGTTAATACTTTGGTGTTGCGAACCAATTTAAGCGGAAATCCGACTTTTAGGGAATTGTTAGTGCGATCGCGCCAAGTTTGCTTACAAGCTTATGCCCATCAAGACGTACCTTTCGAGAAACTGGTAGAAGAACTACAACCAGAACGAAAAATCGGTCAAAACCCCTTATATCAAGCTTGGTTTGTACTTCAAAATACCCCCACTCCACCCTTAGAACTTCCAGGCTTAACAATGAGGTTGCTAGATAGTAAAACCACAACAGCAAGGCATGATTTACTTTTAGATATTTGGGAAAGTGCATCAGGTTGGCACTGCACCTTTGAGTACAAAACAGACTTATTTAATCGGGCGACAATATCTCGAATAGCGCAATCTTTTCAAACACTTTTACACCAAGTAGTAATTCAACCCAACAGTAACTTATCTGAATTAGCAACAATTATCGCTGAAACTGACAAACAACAACAACTTAGCCAAGAACAAGAAATGCAAACTGCTAACATTCAAAAATTAAAAAGCATCAAACGCAAAGCCATCCACAGCTAAACTGCTTAAACCAGCACAATTATCTCAAAAAATCATCGGCGTTAATCTGCGTGCATCTGCTTTTATCTGCGTTCTAAAAAACTATAATTCTTGCAATAAATCTACTTAATTCACAAAACAAATCATGGCAAACCCAGAAATCGGAAAACCCTCAATCAGCAAATTAGGAAACATCAGCCGTCGCAAAGCTGTTAGTGTCTCCCATGAATCCTTAATCACCACAGAATATCTTAACACTGGTAAATTACTACCTTTAGTAATTGCACCAACTCTAGAAGGGTTAAATTTAGTAACTTGGGCTGAATACAATCAGCAATTTATTAATTCACAACTGTTATGGCATGGAGGCATACTACTTCGCAACTTTAAAATTGATGGAATAAGCTGCTGTGAAGAATTTATCAAAACTATTGCTGGCGACTTACTAGAATACTCTTTTTGCTCAACCCCACGTAGTCAAGTTAGCGGCAATATCTACACCTCAACAGAATATCCAGCCGATCAAATCATCCCGCAACATAACGAGATGTCATACTCTCTTAACTGGCCCATGAAAATAGCTTTTCATTGTGTCAAAAAATCTCAATATGGCGGAGAAACACCAATAGCTGATAGCCACAAAGTCTTTAACCGCATTTCTAAAAAAATTAGAGATAAATTTATAGAAAAAGGTGTCATGTATGTGCGAAACTATGGAGGAGGGATAGACTTACCTTGGCAAAATGTTTTCAATACAGATAACAAGTCTGAAGTAGAAAATTATTGTCGGCAAGCAGAAATTGAGTTTGAATGGAAACATGACGGTTTAAGAACAAGGCAAGTTTGTCAAGCAGTCGCCCAACATCCAAAAACATCACAAATGGTGTGGTTTAATCAAGCACATCTATTTCATATTTCCAGTTTAAAACCAAGCATTCGTCAAGAGCTTTTATCCTCATTTAAAGAAGAAGATTTACCGCGTAATGCTTATTACGGCGATGGTACTCCAATCCCAGATGATGTATTAGTAGAAATTCGTCAAGTTTATCAGGAAGAAACAATCATCTTTCCTTGGAAAGAAGGAGATGTATTGTTATTAGACAATATGTTAGCTACCCATGGAAGAATGCCATTTTCAGGTACACGCAAAATTGTTGTAGGAATGGCTGAACCTTTTGTAAACTAATCAGTTCTGACTTTTGGTTGTTGAGTGGAAGTTAAATAAGGAAGGAATTTTAGAGATGTCAAATCAAACATTAGAAGGCTTTAGACTTTCCCCACAACAAAAGCGTTTGTGGACATTACAACAACTAACTGAAAGCATACCTTATCGCGTACAAGCTGGGATTCTGATTGAAGGAAATTTTAATAAAGAAGTTTTAAATATAGTTTTACAAAAGGTAGTTAATATCAATGAAATTCTTCGCACTAATTTTAAGTGCTTACCTGGGATGACAATCCCGTTACAAGTGATTAATGATTATTGTCCACTTGAAATTGATGAACATGATTTAACTAATTTAGAATTAGAAATTCAAGAAAACAAAACTGATTTTATTTTTCAGGAAATGCTCCAACAGCCTTTGGATTTAGAAAAAGGCTCAACTTTGTCTGCATCTATAGTAACTTGGTCAGCAGACAAGCACATATTATTATTAAGCTTATCGGCGATGAATGCTGATAGGACTACACTGGTTAATTTAGTTGATGAGATTAGCAGTTGTTATTCAGCAACTTTAGCAGGAAAAGAGATTGAGGAACAACCACTTCAATATGCTGATATTGCTGAATGGCAATATGAATTACTAACCGAAGATACAGCCCAAGGTAAAGAATATTGGCAGAAAGTTAACCTTAGTAATTTAAGCAGGATTCATTTGCCTTTTGAGCGTAAAACTGCTCTTAATTTAGAGTTTGCGCCAAAAGTGTTAGGCTTAAAGCTGAGTCCAACTATATCTAAAGATTTAGCCGCTTTAGCAAAAAGTCATGAAATATCAAATGAGACTTTTGTGTTAGCTTGTTGGCAAGTATTAATCTGGAAACTAACGGCACAGTCCGATTTAGTTGTAGGAGTCGCTTGTAATGGTAGGAAATATGAGGAATTAGAGCCAGCTTTAGGTTTATTATCTAAATATGTGCCAATTCAGTGTCAGTTAGACGAGCAATTACCATTTAGTCAACTATTACAACAAGTTCATCAAGCGGATAGTGATGCGTGTAAATGGCAAGAATATTTTCACTGGGATGATTTTATCTCCAAAGAAGAAACATTGCCATTTCTACCCATTTGTTTTGAATTTAAGCAAGTAGATAATCAATCTTGTAATGCGGGCGTTTCGTTTTCAATATATAAGCATTATTCCTGCATTACCAAATTTAAAATCAAACTGTCATGTTTACAAAAAAATGATGAAATTCATTTTCAATTGTATTATGATGCCAGTTTATATGATTTAACAGATGTCAAACGGATAGCAGAATATTTTGAAATATTGTTAATCAGTGCTGTTAACAATCCAAAATTTACTATTGGTGAATTAGAGTTATTAAAAGATGCTACTCGTCAACAACTATTAATCGACTTCAACAATACATCAGTCGATTATTTTAGTGATAAATGTATTCACCAGTTATTTGAAGAACAAGCAGCACGTACACCAGATCAAATTGCTCTGGTATTTGAAAATCAGCAATTAACATATAAAGAACTTAATGAAAGAGCTAATCAGTTAGCGAATTACTTACAAAAACGAGGAGTTAAACCAGAGGTAATTGTAGGAATTTGCCTTGAACGTTCCCTGGAAATAGTCATTTCAATGCTAGGCATTCTTAAAGTTGGTGGTGCATATTTACCACTAGATCCAGCAATGCCAACGGAACGTTTAAAACTGATGTTGCAGGATGCACAAACGCCAGTATTATTAACGCAACAGCGTTTAGTAAATAAATTAGGCGATTGCACTCCTAATATAATTAGTCTAGATACAGACTGGGATGAAATTGCTCAAGAAAGCAATCAAAATTGCAGCAGTATAGCCACAACAGAAAATCTAGCTTATGTAATTTATACATCGGGTTCTACTGGCAAACCGAAGGGAGTTGCAGTCGAACATCAGCAAATACTGAATTATCTATATGGCATCCTACCCAGGTTAGATTTAGCCGTTGTTTCTAGCTTTGCAATGGTTTCAACCTTTGCTGCCGACTTAGGAAATACCGCTATTTTCCCCGCCTTATGTACAGGTAGTTGCTTACATATAATCCCTCAAAATGTAGCCTCCGATCCCGAAACACTAGCAGCATATTTCGAGCATCATTCTATTGATTGCCTTAAAATTGTCCCTTCGCATCTGGCAGCTTTATTAACCTCTCCTAAAGCAGCATCAATCTTACCTCGTAAGCGTTTAGTTTTAGGTGGTGAAGCTAGCCATTGGGATTTAATCGAGCGCATTCAGAAATACGCCCCTGATTGCCTCATTATTAACCACTATGGGCCAACAGAATCAACTGTCGGAGTACTCACTTATCAAGTTAGCGATAATAACCTACGTCATATTTCTGAGACGGTTCCCATAGGTCGCCCCATAGCGAATACGCAAATTTATATCCTCGATTCTCACCTTCGACCTGTACCAATAGGCGTAACAGGAGAACTTTATATTGGTGGCAATAGTTTAGCGCGAGGGTATCTAAATAAATCAGAAATAACGGCAGAAAAATTCATTGTTAATCCATTTAGCGATCGCCCTAATTCCCGCATTTATAAAACTGGAGATGCAGCCCGTTATTTACCGGATGGAAATATTGAATTTTTAGGCAGAATTGACAATCAAATTAAGATTAGAGGTTTTCGCATTGAGTTAGGTGAAATTGAAGCAACAATTAGACAGCATCCAGATATAAAACAAGTAGTAGTAATTGCCCGAGAAGACGCACTTGGAGAAAAGCGGATTATTGCTTACTTTCTTCCAAGTTCAGAAAATGTAGAGACGTTGCATACAACCTCTCTACAACAGGGGAAACCTATACGAGAATTTTTACAACAAAAGCTGCCTGATTATATGATTCCGTCAGCTTTTGTGCAGCTAAAAACTTTTCCTTTAACTGCCAATGGTAAAGTAGATCGGCAAGCTCTACCAGCACCGGAGCAAGCTAATTTAGTAGGTTCTTTTGTTGCTCCGCGCAACCATATTGAAGAAACTTTAGCTGCTATTTGGACAGAAGTTTTAAAAATTGAACAAGTAGGAATTTACAACAATTTTTTTGAGTTGGGAGGACATTCCTTACTTGCAACTCAAGTAATTTCCAGATTGCGCCAAGCTTTCCAAATTGATTTACCTTTACATCATTTATTTGAAGCGCCTACTGTTGCAGGTTTAGCTGTAGTTATTGCCCAAAAAATATCTGAACAAGCAGATGAAAAAATGATGGCTGAAATGGTCGCAGAACTAGAACAACTTTCCCAGGAGGAAGTTCAAAAAATACTTGCTAATGGAGGGATTAACTAATGAGTAACTTAATTAATCGTATTGCTGAACTTTCTCCCGAAAAACGCGCTTTATTACTCGAACGACTGAATAACAAACAAGAAAATATCAACCCCATAGAAATTACTCGCCAAAGCCGCGAGTCTAACTGTTTCCCTTTATCTTTTGCTCAACAACGGTTGTGGTTCTTTGACCAATTAGATCCTGGCAACCCAACATACAATATTTGTTCAGTGGGTCGTGTAACTGGAAAATTGAATGCGATCTGCGCTTCGCCGCTGCACTTCGCGATCGCACTCGAACAAAGCCTTAATGAAATCATCAGACGGCACGAAATATTACGCACAAATTTTAAAGTAGTCGATGGGCAACCTGCACAAATTATTGCTCCTAGCCTGAAATTAACTATTCCCGTAATTGATTTAAGGGAAATGCCTGAAAGTCGGCGTGATGAGGAAGTACAGTTATTCGTTAATCGAGAAGCAGAACGCCCCTTTGATTTGCAAGAAGGGTCTTTATTGCGAGTCAGCTTGCTACATCTAAATGAAGCAGAATATTTATTAGTATTCTGTATGCACCATATCATCTCTGATGGTTGGTCTGCGGGGATATTTATTCAAGAATTAGCAACGTTATATACTGCATTTGCTCGTAAAGAAGTTTCGTCTAACGTCTCTACGCCTCTACCTGAATTAAATATCCAATACGCTGACTTTGCGGTTTGGCAGCGCCAGTGGCTACAAGGAAAAGAATTAGAAAATCAACTGGAATATTGGCAAAAGCAACTAAGTGGCGACCTTCCTATTTTAAATTTACCAAGCGATCGCCCGCGTCCAGCAGTGCAAACTTTCCGAGGTGCGGTAGAAAAGTTTGTTCTACCCCCAAACCTCACTCAAGCATTAACAGAATTAAGCCAGCGACAAGGTGGAACTTTATTTATGGCACTGCTGGCAGCTTTCAATATCTTGCTTTACCGTTACACAGGGCAAGAAGATATTTTAGTTGGTACTCCCATTGCCAACCGTCAGCGCCAAGAAATCGAAAAATTAATTGGGTTATTTACTAACACTTTGGCAATGCGTACCGATTTATCTGGTACACCCACCTTCAAAGACTTATTAGCGCGAGTCCGAGAAACAGCTTTAGGCGCATACAAACATCAGGATTTACCATTTGAAAAGCTAGTTGAAGTTCTGCAACCAAATCGCAACCTCAGTCATAACCCAATCTTTCAGGTATTGTTTGGTTTGCGTAACATCAAAATGCCGACTTTAGAACTACCCGAAGTTACTCTTACACCTGAAGAATTAGAACGCAAAACATCGCGGTTTGATTTATCACTAGATTTATGGGAAGAAGCTGACGGCATTAATGGCGTGTTTGAATACAGGACAGATTTGTTTGATGCCAGCACAATACAGCGCATCGCAAGACATTTTCAAATCTTGCTAGAAAGCATTGTTGCTAATCCCGATTGCCCTATTTCTACATTACCGTTACTGACAGCTACAGAACAGCAGCAAATATTAGTAGATTGGAATAATACGCAAACAACTTATTCCGAAAATAAATGTTTACATCAGTTAATTGAACAGCAAGCAGAGAGATACCCTGAAAAGATTGCTGTAGTATTTGCTGACCAAAAGATTACATATAAAGAACTCAATCAACGCGCTAACCAACTAGCACATTACCTGCAAAAGTTAGCTGTAAAACCAGAGATACCTGTAGGTATTTGTGTAGATCGTTCCTTAGAAATGATAATCGGACTGCTTGGCATTCTCAAAGCAGGCGGCGCGTATGTACCTCTCGATCCAGCATATCCGCCAGAGCGTTTAGCTTTGATGCTGGAAGATTCCGAAGTTACAGTATTATTAACCCAAAAACATCTATTAAATACTCTCCCATCCCATAGCGCCCAAACTGTTTGTTTAGATAATTGGCAATGGCAAGAAACTAAAAGTATAAATTCCCTTGCAAAACCCACTAATCTTGCTTATGTAATTTATACTTCTGGTTCCACAGGACGACCCAAAGGAGTTCAAATAAACCACGCTTCTGTGGTCAACTTCTTATGTTCTATGCGTCAGCAAATAGGAATAACAACAAAAGATGTCATGTTAGCTGTTACCTCCTTATCATTTGATATTGCTGGACTGGAATTATTTTTACCCATAATTGTTGGCGCTACTGTTGTTATTGCTAGTCGAGAAGTAGCTGCTGATGGCATCCAGTTATTAGAAACATTAAATAAATGTAGTGCTACATTTATGCAAGCTACACCAGCTACTTGGCGAATGCTATTAGCAGCAGGATGGCAAGGTAGCAAAAACTTAAATATTCTTTGTGGTGGTGAAGCCTTACCTCAACAACTCGCAAACCAATTACTTGCAAGAAGCGATCGCTTTTGGAATTTGTATGGCCCTACTGAAACTACAATTTGGTCTACTATCCATGAAATTAAATACCAAGATCAACCAATAACTATCGGTCATCCAATTGCCAACACCCAGACTTACATACTAGACAGCTACTTACAACCTGTCCCTGTAGGTGTATTTGGTGAATTACATATTGGTGGCGGTGGTTTATCTAGAGGCTATTTAAATCGACCAGAATTAACAGCAGAAAAGTTTATTGCTAACCCGTTACTTTTGTCAGAATGCAACTATAAAGCAAAAAATTTAGTTGATAGTTCCAATCTACTCTACAAAACTGGAGACTTAGCCCGATATCTACCTGATGGCACAATTGAATTTTTCGGACGTATCGATCATCAAGTTAAAATTCGTGGTTTCCGCATCGAATTAGGTGAAATTGAAGCGTTACTAACTCACCACCCAGAAGTACAACAAGCTGTAGTTGTTGCAATTGATCATCCAGGTGATAAGCGACTGGTAGCTTATATTGTCACTAATGGCGAAGCATTGCCAGCAAATTCTCTACGCCAATTTCTAAAAGAGAAATTGCCAGAATATATGATACCTTCAGCTTTTGTGCTGTTAGAAGCATTGCCTCTCACGCCCAATGGCAAAATTGATCGTCGCGCTCTACCTGCTCCTGAAAATAATAATCTGGAATTAGATAATAATTTCATTGCACCTCGCACTGAGGTTGAAGAAATCATTGCTAATATTTGGACGGAAGTTTTAGGAGTTCGGCAAGTAGGAATTCACGATAACTTTTTTGAGTTGGGAGGACATTCTCTATTAGCAACTCAGGTTATTTCCCATCTACGCGCAACATTTGAGGTGGAATTACCCTTACGCTGTTTATTTGAATCGCCTACTGTCGCTGGTTTAAGCGAATATATCAACAGCAATAGCACGCAGCAAAAACTAGAAATTCCCGCTATTCAGCACGTCCCTCGCCATGTAGAGACGTTGTATACAACGTCTCTACCATTGTCATTTGCTCAAGAGCGTTTGTGGTTCTTAGATCGATTAAAACCTGGAGATCCTGCTTATAATATTCCTGCTGCTGTACGTCTTAAAGGTGCGTTAAATATCACAGTATTAGAGCAAAGTCTCAATGAGATCATCAAACGGCATGAAGTTTTAAGAACCAGCTTTGGTTTTGCACAAGCACAACCGATTCAAATTATTGCTGAATCTATCACCCTAGATATCCCCATAGTAGACTTGCGAGAACTATCTATAAGTGAACGCGAGCAAAAAATTCAGCAATTAGCTACACATGAAGCGCAACGTTCATTTAACTTAGCGCAAGCACCTTTACTGCGAGTTACCTTACTACAGATAGATGTAACAGAATATGTAGTGCTATTTACTATGCACCATATTATTAGCGATCGCTGGTCAATAGGTGTATTAGTTCGAGAATTAGCAGCACTCTACACCTCTTTCTCTGCTGGTAAACCTTCACCTTTAACAGAATTATCGATCCAATACGCTGATTTTGCTGTTTGGCAGCGAAATTGGCTAGAAACTACCCAAGAAAATGGCTATTCTCCCCTACAAACCCAATTAGATTATTGGAAGCAACAATTAGGCAGTAAATTACCTGTTCTCAAATTCCCCGACCAACTGCCTCCAAAACCTACGCCTACCTTCCAAGCAGCTACTCACTCTTTCCTCTTACCTGCTGACTTAACTACTAAACTTAAGACTTTAAGCCGCCAGGAAAACGCTACTTTATTCATGACATTGCTAGCAGCTTTAAACACGCTGCTACACCATTATACAAGTGCAGATGACATTGCTATTGGTACTGATGTTGCTAACCGGAATCGTGCCGAGATTGAACCCTTAATTGGCTTCTTTATTAATATCTTAGTTTTACGCAGTGACTTAAGCGGCAATCCTACATTTCGGCAATTATTGCAACAAGTACGCGAGAAATCATTAGGAGCTTATGCACATCAAGATTTACCTTTCAATAAGCTAGTCGAATTACTTCAACCGGAACGTAAATCAAGCCAAGCACCCCTATTTCAGGTGTTATTTGTCTTGCAAAATGCACCGATGCCAGCTTTAGAACTGCCAGGATTAACCTTGGCTCCTCTAGAAGTCGGTAATGAAACAGCTAAATTCGATTTAGTTTTATTTGCTGAAGAAACCGAAACAGGAATCATCGGCACTTGGAAATACAACACAGATTTATTCAACAGCAGCACAATTTCTCGCTTATCTAAATATTTGGAGACCTTATTAGTTAGCATTTCTGCTCAACCTGATGCCAGAATCAATACCTTAGAACTTCTTACTGAATCAGAAAAGATGACACAAATTCAAGAACAACAACAACGACAAGAAGCAAATCGTAAGAAATTTAAATTTGTTAAACCCAAAGTTGTTGCCTTCCCCCAAGAAGAATTGATTAAGTCTGAATATTTCCAGCCTGATCAAAAACTACCTTTGGTGATTAAGCCAAATGTAGCAGATATAGATTTAATAGATTGGGCTAAAAATAATCGTCAATTTATTGAACAAGAATTATTAAAACACGGCGCAATTTTATTCAGAGGATTTAACGCAACTGCGGTTGCCGATTTTGAAAACTTTGCTCAAGCTATTTGCTCAGAATTATTTGCTGAATATGGCGACTTACCCCGCGAAGGAGTAGGTGGTAAAGTTTACGGTTCTACTCCTTATCCAGCCGATAAAGCAATTTTATTTCATAATGAAAGCTCACATATGCACAGATGGCCAATGAAAATTTGGTTTTACTGTGTACAGCCAGCGCAGGAACGGGGAGAAACGCCAATAGTTGATTGTCGCAAAATTTATCAACTCCTCGACTCTAAAGTTAGAGATAAATTTGCCAAAAAAGGCTTAATGTATGTTCGCAACTACACCAACGGATTAGATGTAAGTTGGCAAGATTTTTTCCATACCAGCGATAAATCAGCAGTTGAAAGCTTTTGCGATCAGAACGGAATTGAGTTGGAATGGAAAGCAGATGGCGGTTTAAAAACAAGAGAAATTCGGCAAGCGATCGCTAAACATCCCAAAACAGGCGAATGGGTATTTTTCAACCAAATCATGTTGCATCACATTGCTTATTTAGATACATCGGTACGCGAATCTTTACTTTCATTATTTGGTGAAGAAAACTTACCACGTAACGTTTATTACGGTGATGGTACGCCAATTGAACAATCAGCAATTGATGAAATCACTGCTATTTACAAGCAAGCTGAAGTTGCTTTTACTTGGCAGAAAGGCGATATTATTATGCTGGACAATATGCTAGCTGCACACGCACGAAATCCTTATGTAGGGCAGCGTAAAATTGTTGTTACCATGGGCGAAATTGTTAATAGTAAAGATATAAAAGTTGCGCCAAATATAAGCCCAAACCCTTAAGGGTAAAGCTACACAAACAAAGTTCGCCTGCGCGGACTGACGATAAAAGCCGGCGGGGTTTTAATAAATAGGTAAAATAACACAATGCAAGTCCAAGAAAGAATCATTAACGGTTTTCGTCTTTCCCCTCAACAAAAGCGGGTTTGGTCTTTACAAGAAGACAGTTTAGCTTACTGTGTTCAAGCTGCTATTCTCTTAGAAGGTAATCTAAAAAAAGATATCCTTAAATCAGCTTTAGAACAAGTTGTCAGCCGTCAAGAAATCCTCCGGACTCATTTCTTAAAACCAACAGGAGTTAAAACACCTGTACAGGTTATAAATGAAAAAAGTTCACTGTTTTGGCAAGAAATTGATTTAAGCGATGCCGTCTTTGGCGGCAGGCAAAGCCATCGCGACTCACAAGCACAATTCAACCAAGTTGAATCTTTATTTCGGGAAGCCAGGTTAATATCCAGTAACTTTGAAGAAGGTTTAGTATTACATTCTTCATTAATTAATCTCTCAGCTAACAAGCATATTTTGTTAGTAAATTTACCTGCCCTTTGTGGTGATAGTTATACGATTAAAATTTTAGTTCAGGAAATTAGTCAGTGTTATAATGCGTGCGTTCAAGGTATAGAACTATCAAGTGAAGAAATCGTACAATATTTACAATTTTCTGAATGGCAAAATGAATTACTAGAAGATGCAGACGCAGAATTAGGTAAAAAATATTGGAAAAAATATAATCTGTCTACATTACCAAAAGTAACACTTCCTTTTGAAAATAAACTGCTTGCAGATTCTTCTAAGTTCCATATTGGTTCTTATAAGTTCAAGATTGATGCTAGCTTGCTAACACAACTAGACGCGATCGCGCAAAAACACAATTCATCAATTGCTAATTTATTACTAACTTGCTGGCAGGTTTTATTGGGGAGATTTACCGAAGAATCTAACCTAACTATCGGTATTGCTACGAACGGGCGCAAATATGAAGAATTAGAAACAGTAATTGGGCTGCTAACTAAATATTTACCCCTGTCTGCCAAGTTAGAAGAAAGCTTCTCATTTAAAGAAATCTTGCAAAAAATTAACAAATCAGTCCAAGAAGTAGAAGAATGGCAAGAATATTTTTCATGGCAAAATTTGGCTGAATCGCAAAATATTAATCCTGATTCAGTTTACTTGCCTTTTAGCTTTGAGTTCCAAGCGGAAACAGCAAAGTATTCTGCTGGTAACATTACCTTCTCAATTTATCAGCAGTTTGCTTGCAGTGACCGTTTTAAAGTTAGGCTTTCCTGTATCCAGCAAGAAGATAGTTTAGTCGCTGCTTTTGACTATGATGCTAACTTGTTTAATGTTGAAGATATCAAACGATTAGCCGAACAATTTCAAACTTTAGTAGAAAGTGCGATCGCTAATCCAGAAGTTAGCATTAGTCAGTTAGATATTCTCACACAACGCGATCGCCAGCAATTACTCTATGAATTTAACAATACTCAAACAGTCTTTCCACAAGACAAGTTGATTCATCAACTGTTTGAGGTACAAGCACAAACCAAGCCTAATAACATAGCTGTTGTGTTCGAGCAACAGCAACTCACCTATGCGGAACTAAACTCTCGTACTAACCAAATCGCTCATTACTTGCAACAACAAGGTGTTAAACCAGAAACAATTGTCGCTATCTGCTTGGAGCGGTCATTAGAAGCAATTATAGCGATTTTGGGTATTCTGAAAGCAGGCGGTGCCTATTTACCCTTAGATCCTAGCTTTCCTACACAAAGCTTGCTAGAACGGCTACAGGATGCTCAAGCCCAGATACTGTTAACTAATGCTATCATTCAACAACAACATCCAGCTCTTAGCCCTCCTGTTATTCTTTATTTAGATACAGATGAGCAAGAAATCACTAGCCAAAGTCATGACAATCCCCTCAGTCAGGTCGCTAAGGAAAACTTAGCTTACACTATTTACACCTCCGGCTCTACAGGTAAGCCTAAGGGGGTAGGAATTGAGCATCAACAGATTCTTAACTATGTATATAGTATTCAACAAAGATTAGACCTGCCAGATAACGCTAGTTTTGCCTTAGTCTCTACCTTGGCGGCGGATTTAGGGAATACAGCTATCTTCCCCACTTTGTGTAATGGTGGTTGCTTGCATATCATTTCTACCGAACATGCTACTAATGGTCAGCTATTCGCTGATTATTGTCGTCAACATCAGATTGATTGTCTCAAAATCGTACCATCACATCTAGAAGCGCTACTAACTTCGCCATCGGCTCAAGAATTATTACCAAAAGCGCGATTAATTTTAGGGGGAGAAGCTTGCAGTTGGGAATTGATTAAGAAGGTTCAACAGTTAGCTCCTGAGTGTAAGATTTTTAATCATTATGGGCCTACAGAAACGACTGTTGGGGTATTAACTTATCAAGTTGGACAAATTAATTTAAATTCTCGGACTGTACCTTTGGGTAAAGCGCTAGCCAATACTCAAGTTTTTGTCTTAGACTCACAGTTACAGCCTGTACCGATTGGCCTACCAGGCGAACTCTATATTGGTGGTGATTGTTTAGCCAGGGGTTATTTAAATCAGCCAGAACTAACAGCTGAACGATTTATTCCCCATCCTTTTATCAGTTATCCGTCAACAGTCACCAGTCAACAGTCACCCAAAATTTACAAAACTGGCGATTTAGTACGTTATCAAGCAGATGGCACTTTAGAGTTTTTAAGCAGAGTTGATAACCAAGTAAAAATTAGAGGCTTCCGAATTGAATTAGGAGAGATTGAGGCAGTGCTATGCCAACACCCCAGTATTCAACAAGCTGTAGTTTTATTGCGAGAAGAGCAGACAGGCGATCAAAGACTTGTAGCTTATATAGTACCTAGTAAAGATATAGCAGCAACTATTGAAGATTGGCGTAATTTTCTCAGAAAGAGATTACCGGAATATATGCTACCTACCGTATTTGTACGGTTAAAAACTTTACCACTAACGCCTAATGGTAAAGTAGATAAGCAAGCTTTACCAACTCCCGATTTACTCAATTCAAAACCAGAAAGCTCTTTGGTAGCTCCTCGTGATGGAATAGAAATCCAACTTAAATATATCTGGGAAAAACTTTTACAAGTTGGCCCAATTGGGGTGAAAGATAACTTTTTTGATCTTGGTGGCCATTCACTTTTAGCTGTGCGTTTAGTTGCTCAGATTGAAAAGCATTTGCAGCGAAAAGTAGCACTAGCCACTTTATTACAAAAACCTACCATTGAGCAATTAGCCGTTATTCTGCGTCAACAGCCAGATTCTAAATCTTGGTCTCCTCTAGTACCTATTCAGCCATTAGGTAATAAAAAACCTTTTTTCTGCGTACATGGTAGTGGCGGAAATGTTATGTGTTTCCATAATTTGGCAATTCATTTAGGTACAGACCAACCTTTGTATGGATTAGAATCACCTGGATTTTATGCAGAATGCGAGCCTTATCACCGAATTGAAGACATGGCAAGTTGCTATGTTAAGGCATTGCAGAGCCTACAACCAGAAGGACCTTATTTGTTAGGTGGTTGGTCTATGGGAGGATTGATAGCCTTAGAAATGGCTGTACAGCTACAACAACAAGGCCACACAGTAGCTTTGTTAGCTTTATTAGACACAAAACCACCAATTTTGAGCAATCAATCTCAACAGGAAACCGAATTTAATGATGCTTATTTATTAGCTAACAAAGCCGTAGAAATGGCTAAGTTTTTTGGTAAAAATATTTCGATTTCAGAAGCAACCGTTAGTCAACTTGAGCCAGAAGAACAGTTGAACTATGTTCTCGATATTATGAAGCAAGCAGATTTCATTCATCTAGATATTAACTTACAGCAAATCCGCTCTTACCTACAAGTTATTAAAAGCCATAAAAAAGCTGTAATGGATTATGTTGGTAAAGTTTATAATGGAAAAATTACTTTATTTCAAGCTGACCAGCAACGATTTTTTGAGGAAGATGATAAAATTAGTAAAAATATAGTTGAGTTAGGTTCAAGTTGGAGCAAATTTATTTCTCAACCCTTAGATATTGAGACTATCCCTGGCGATCATTATACAATTATGGCTGAACCTAACGTACAAGTTTTAGCCAATAAACTAAAAAGTTGTTTAGATAAAATTTAAGTTTGTGCAAAAAATCAATTTTCCGTATTTATTTTATGGTGAAAATTGATTTTTTTAAAATAGGGGATGGCACATAGTAAATGCCTGCACCAGCATAAATTTAAGCAAATCAAAAATTTTTAGTATTACGCCAGAACACAGGCGCACTTGTGAATTTTATTTACCCCTATTCTGCACTTAAACCTTCCCATGTTTTAGGTACTTAAGAAGTTTTGACTCGTCAAGCGCAAAACTAAACCAGTGCATTTTGTTTCTACAACTAACTCGATTTCTCCGGCTCAAGGTTCTGGAGTTAAGATAATTAGCGAAAATGACATTATCAATCCCGGTGAGGTTATGGAAACAGGCTATGCCAAGAGTAAATGGGTAGCCGAAAAGTTAATTAATATGGTTCTTCAGCACTTGTTATGCTAAACTAACAATTAAAATGCCAGCTTAATAAGCATCTTACTCGGAAATTTTCAAAATTTCTAAATCCATAAGCAGAGCGTTTAATTAGTTTAAGTTTGTTATTGATACCTTCAACGCCACCACTAGTTGTCCTATTATAGCACTTCTCACATAAATGAGATACACTAATTAGCATTGAGTCAGCGAATTTGGGATGAAAGCATATTCGATTGATTTACGGAAAAAAATTATTGAGGTTCACGAAAGGG
>NZ_JACJON010000078.1 GCF_014695585.1 Microcoleus sp. FACHB-831
TGTCGCTTCTTGATATGACGTTGTTAACGGCGCTGTTATTTGAGGCGAAGCTTGTATTGTATTTTCTTCATCCGCTACGTTTGATTCGCTATCGAACCCTGTTTCTGTAAATGCTTGGACAAGGTTAACGTCGGGTGTTGTGCTTGTCGCTTCTTGATATGACGTTGTTAACGGCGCTGTTATTTGAGGCGAAGCTTGTATTGTATTTTCTTCATCCGCTACGTTTGATTCGCTATCGAACCCTGTTTCTGTAAATGTTTGGACAACGTTCACGTCAGGTGTTGTTATATTTGTCGCTTCTTGATATGACGTTGTTAATGGCGCTGTTATTTGAGGCGAAGCTTGTATTGTATTTTCTTCATCCGCTACGTTTGATGCGCTATCCAATCCTGTTTCTGTGAATGCTTGGACAACGTTCACATCAGGTGTTGTGCTTGAAGTTAGTCCAGAGGTATTTGTTTGTGGCGCTGCTACCTGCTGGATTTCTCTTATTTCTTCTGCAAATGTCGTACTTTCACTTCTATTGAAGCCTGGTTCTGTAAATGCTTGAACAACGTTAACGCTTGGTGGTATTGTGCTTGTCGCTTCTTGATATGAGGTTGTTAACGGCGCTGTTATTTGAGGCGAAGCTTGTATTGTATTTTCTTCATCCGCTGCGTTTGAGACGCTATCGAATCCTGGTTCTGTAAATGCTTGGACAATGTTAACGCTAGGTGTTGTTGCGCTAGTTAATTCAAATTGGCTGGCGGAGGAGCTGGCGTCACTTGCTGCTGTTTGTGCAGGGTATTCTAAAGATTTTGCCTGAATTGTATTTGAATTATCTGGTAATTCAAATGATTGAACAACTGATGGTGTTGAATTTATCGATTTCTGCGTTAACTCCGCTTGTACATTTGGAGTATTAATAAAAGATTGCTCTATTGGTGCAGTGCTTTCCGGGAATGATTGAACAACATTAAAATCAGGCGTTGTTCGGCTTGTACTTTCTTGCAATCCGGTAAATTGAGACGTTGATACTTGCGATCGCTCGGTAAAATTACTTTCTCCGATCGCTGCGTTTTCAGTCACCTCAAAATCTGGCTCTGCAAAAGCTTGCACAACGTTAAATTCAGGTGCTGTTGTGCTTCTAGCTTCTTCAGCTTGAATAAATTCTGGCGTTGATAACTGGGGTTGCTGTGTTAAATTACTTCCTGCAAATGCGGTTCGATCGCTTACCTCAACCCTTGGCTCTGCAAATGTTTGAACTACATTTTGGCTCGATGGCGTTGATGTTGTAGGTGCGATCGCTCTTTGTATTCCTACAGTTTCACTCGGATTGTAAGCTCTCGCTTCTTCAAAAAACGGTGACTCTTTAAAAGAGTTGTCTGGTCGCTCGTACTCGGCTACTTCACGGGAAACAAAATTAGAAGTATCTAGCACCGCTATAGGAGATGCTCCTAGCGGATACAAAAATTTTGGCGATATTAATTTTTGACCCAAAGGGTTGGGTGCTAGCAAAGGATTCTTAATACCAAGCGGTTCTTCTGTTGTTTCTGTTTCCGCCATAATGCTAGTTACTGGGGTAGTATCCTGAGTTATCGCGTCCGGTGGAAAGCATTGTTGCGCCTCCACCACCTGCGTTTGCAACCTTCAAACCTTCGTAGGCAATTGTCAATTCTTCGATAGCAACTTCATTGCCATCTGCTTTTAATGCTGGCGCTTTCCAAGCCACAGGAACAGCCGCAATTAGCGTCCAACACTGCATTGTTTCTCCGGCTTGATTAAAAACTAGAATGTTGACATTGCGACGTTTTTTCTTTTTCTCCTGCAACGTATTCGATATCCAACCCCAAAATACTCGTAAATCGTCGGTCATACCGCGTTTCAGCGTAACATCGCTAAATTGTGCCTGACCCAAAATTACGCGCTGTTGATTATTGACACCGCCTTCGTTGCGTTTATCATTTTTTATAGTGAAACCCAAGCCTGAGCATTCCCTAAAAGATGCACTAAGTTGGCCTTCAATTTCTACATAAAAGCGATTAGCCGTAACGTAGTTTTGCTGGCGGTTACTCGTGCTGTTACCAGTGCCGTTTTGGGTAGCTTTGCTATTAACCATTATCACCAATACCCTCCATAGTTTCTACTGCGTTCCCGTTGATTTTGCAGGTCTTCCAGCAGCAATTGGTATACTCGCTCACTAAGTAACCGCATTAATAGGGGATCTTGCATAACTTTAGCTGCTGCTTTGGCGATCGCAGTTTGTCTCTCGTCGCCATCATTGCTCGTGCCAAAAATCCCTGCTGCGTATCCCGCTGTACTTGTAGTATCGCCACTAGGTTTAAAAAATGGCTGTACCTGTAAATCAGATAGTGCTGTAGCGGGTGCGAGGGAAGGATTAGTTGGCATATTTAAAACCCAGCCTTTTATTCCAGTTTAGCAGGCGGTTTTGCCGTTTATAGTAGTCTAAAGTATAGCTTAATTTACCCATTACTATGGTTTGGGTTGGAGCGGTACAATCCCTGTTTTACTAAGCAGGCGCTGGCTTTCCTCAGTCCTCAGAATATCAGCAAACTTGGCACCCGCTCGGCTGCGGCTATTATCTCGCGGATAAACTACAGCCATAGGATATGCCAAAGGATAAGTTCCGTTTCTAAAAACATCAATATTGGGATGATAGCTGCCTTTATCGTTACACAAATCGCTTGTTGGCTCTATTGGTTGACCGTTGCTTTGAATTAAAGCCTGTACAGGAGTTTTACCATCCTCTACTAAAGCTAGAGGATAAGCCGAGCATTGACCAAAAACTTTGCTAAACGTGCCAAAAGCGATCGCTCCAACTTGCTCTTCTTTCTCTTGCTCAAAGTCCTCTATTACATTTCTCAACGTTGTAAATGTAGGGATACGATGAATTTCGACTGGTGGGGTACTGTTGACAAAAGATGATTCATCTTTTTCCTGTTTATTTTCCTCTTTTTTTATCAACTTTCTAAAAGCTTCAATGTCCGTTTTATTCTTCAACACCCGTTGTTCAAAAATTTGCACTGCTTCAGCTTCAGGCGGCATATACAGTTTTACTGGTAAATCTGGGCCTCCTGGTATTTGGTTCCAATTAGTTATTTTCCCCGTATAAAGTTTTCGCAACTGATCTAACGTAATCTTTCCCTCCAAAAACTTAGGAAGACTCTTCTCTCGTTGTGCATAACTAAAAGCAACAAAGATGGCCAAACCGTCATAGCCAAATTTTTTATACTCCAAATCGCCGCTTAATTGATTGACTAAACTGGTTATGGCAAATTCTGCTTCACCGGATCTAACTTTAGTAATTGTTAAAGGCTCGGCTGACGAATCTAAACCATAACTTACAGGTTCATACATGAGTTCTAAATTAGGTTTGCGTCTTTGAAGTTCTTTTTCTAGACTTTGACCTTTTTCTACTAAATTTTTTTGTTGCAGCACATAACTCCACGTTCCTTTTTCTTCACCAGTGTATCTAAACTTCCCTGATGGAACGCCAGCTACATCCTTAATACAACAAATTGGAAGATCGCCATAACTAGCTTGGCTGGTTTTAGGCTTATACAGCCAAAGCCACAGCAAAGTCCCTAGCAAAGTTAACCCCAAAGCTAATAGCAAAAATAGAATTAAACGCATTCGAGGCAGATTGGATGGCTCATCTTCATCTGGCTCTAACTCAACAACTTCCGTCGCCGGAGTTGTTCTGATAACGGGTATTTTCAACAGCACGCGGCGTGCTTCTTCGACGCTTTGAAAAGGAACGCTATAGCCACAAAGCCGAAATATAAATCCCTTCAGAGCAGGATCTACAATCGGCCACTGATTATCATCTTTGGGGTCTACGGGCAACCTGGTAACAGGATCTACCACTCTACCTGCTAATAGGTAAAAAGCTACATAACCTACATCTACTAAATCTCCCGCAATTGTAGGGATATAAGGTTCGCTAGTGGGGAGATCGAATAAGCGTTCCCAAAGGGATTGGTCGCACAAATAAATAAAAAATTTCTCTTTATCTATTAGTAAGCTATCAAGAGTAATATTGCCGTGCGGTATTCCTTGTTGCACTTGACCGGATGGGAGACGAAATTTTTGTCCGTGAAGAAACTCTAGACTTTGCAGTACGAGATTGAGAAACTGGCGGACAGCGATCGCGTCCATCTGCCCGTTTTCTTTAAGGTGATGTCTTAAACTGGGGTAGATATCTAAATTACCTTTAGTAATCAGATAACATCGCTCTTCGTTTTCATCTGCGATCGCTTCCCAAGGAACGATCGCGCGAAAATCCTGCACTCTACCGTCTGCTAAACTCAATCCTGCTAATTGCGTAAAAGCTAATTTACGCTGGCGGGCTTCTTCTGTATTAAAACAACGAGTAGGAAGCAGATATTCTTTTATTACAATCGGTTGTTCGTCAGATACCTGAACGCCACGATATAAACGCCCCATCCCCCGCCGTTCTAAGAAACTTTCGACACGATATCTGCCTCGAATGCCTCTTATTTCCACTTTTTCAGGCAAGATAGCTGGAAAACCACATTGCTGACAATACTTTGCTGCTGGCTCTTGCTGAATGGTTTCTAGGGGGCGATCGCAGCCTAATGGATCGCGCTCCAGACAAGGATACTGCCTGTATACATAATCTGATACCTGATAGCTTGTTAGCGAATCATTTGTCTCAACTTCGGTAGCAACTGAGGTATCTTTATCTGCTGGAGCAATAGATTGGTCGTATGCAGCTGCCTCTTCAGGAGATATTGTAGCAACGCCAAATCTTTCGTGAAGAATAGGTACAATCCAACTAAATCTATTTAGCCACATAAAAGTAGGTGGCAACCTAAGATAGCTTCTAGCTCGAACCTCAGCTTGATATTTAGCTACACTTAAAGGATCTTCTCTTCGCCATACTTCGCTAATTAGCGACTTGCGATCTTTCTTATCTCTCTTGGTCCTAACCAAATCTTTTTTATTCTTCGCCATAACAGCAATGCTCCGGGCTACAAATGAAATAATGTTGCAGCAGCTTAACCGTTGTCCGCTGAACAATAATTAATGACTACGTTTTCTTAAAGCTAAAGCCCCTTTTTTCAAGGAAGATTTAGGAGGCTTTCCACTAGGAAACAGGAAACAGTACTAAAGACAACTTTTGAGGCAACCTCTTAAACCCATCCTTTAACTTCAGCATCAGTTAAAGTTCTTTCTAACTTGACATATTCACTTTTAGCGGCGGCTAAAATATGTTTCATGCCCACTGGTTCGTTGGCGTCTGCTGCTATAAAAGCTGAATTTAAGGCGATATTACGGATGTTACCGCCTGCCACGTTCAGACGCGCTAGTTTAGCAAAATCTAAATTGTCTGTTGGTGTTTTGCCAGGAAAGATGCGCTGCCATATTTCAGCTCTCTGGGTGGCATCGGGGAATGCAAACTTGACAACGAAGCGGATGCGGCGGAGGAAGGCAGTATCGAGGGAGTCTTTAAGATTAGTAGTAAGAATAGCTAGCCCCTGGTAGGCTTCCATGCGCTGTAGCAAGTAGCTGACCTCGATATTAGCATGGCGATCGTGGCTGTCTTTTACTTCGCTGCGTTTGCCAAACAGGGCATCAGCTTCGTCGAACAGTAAGATAGTTCCGCCAGCTTCGGCAGCATCGAATATGCGCCGCAGGTTTTTCTCTGTCTCGCCGATGTATTTGCTAACGACTGAACTCAAGTCGATGCGATAGAGATCTAGGCGCAGTTCGCCTGCAAGTACGTCGGCTGCCATAGTTTTGCCAGTGCCGCTAGATCCGGCAAAAAGAGCGCTAATGCCTAAACCGCGATCGCCTTTACCTGCAAATCCCCAGCTTTCATATACCTTGGAGCGTTGGCGGACGTGTGAGGCAATGTCTCGCAGTGTCTGGCGCTGCGTCTCTGGCAATACTAAATCATCCCACTTAGCGCCAGGGTTAAGGCGTTGGGCTAGATCTTCTAAGCGAGGACGCGCTTGAGCGCGGCAGCTATCCCACAAGGCGGTTGTGAGGGCAGAGGATTGAGCGTTAAATAAAGAAGGATTATTACTCTGAATAATTTCTTCCTCTTCAGTTGCAATTGCCCCCGATTTAACTCCTGATAAAACTTCAGCACAAACGGCATGAATTGTGGGCAGCGTGAGGTTAAAATTTGACACTAAAACTTCTACTTGTCCGTTTAAGCCCACCGCTTTTTCGCCTAAAACGGTTTGCCAAATCGCACGCTGTTCCGAAGCAGTTGGCTGACGAACATCAAAGGCGATCGCGGGACGCAGGCGCATTCTTCTCCTGTCTCTAGTCGAAACAATCAGGGGACTTACCGACCCCTCGATCAAGCGGGCGATCGCGCTTTCTTTGGCTGCATCCCCTCCCAGTTCCAGTTCGTCGCAGTCTAACAACAGAGCGGCTTGCGAGAGCGCGGCTTCCCTTTCCCACACCTGCATTAAGTCATGCAGTTCGTTATGGTTCGCTGAAATAGCTCGCGCAGACATAACGTATAGATTCAGCCCTACAAGCTGACAAGCACTAGAAGCGATCGCCCTTTTGCTAGTTACGTCTTCACCGCACAGTTGTACGATCGGCAAACCAGTGGGGCTGGACTGCGACCATGTTGCTGCCACCCGTTCTGCGAGTTCCCAATGTGATGGAACTATTACACCAGAAACCGACAACGGCTCGGCTATAGCCATGAGTCGCTCATCAAGAGCGGTAACGCCTGCGATATAGTGCAACAACCTTTCGTCAATCCGCAGCGGACTGAGGCTTAGAGCATTACCTCTACCGACTTCAATCAACCGCCAGCGGCGCAAAGGAGAACCGGGAGCGATCGCGCTCCAATGCGCTGTAGGTAAGACCGCCGTAGCGAGACTAAACGTAGCATAGGTTGCTTGTCGGTCATTATTTGCCGTAGCGCACAGCGACGCGAACCTATTGTCAAATTCTATACCAGCGCATAACAGCAGCACGTCGCGCTCAAAAGACGACAAATTAAACGTGGTGCATAAATGTTGCAATGCTGAAGGAGAAGGCAGCGCAGCGGCTGCCACTTGTAAAGCTAGGTTAGCCGCTAAAGATCCTTGAGATTGGTTGTTATCCGGCGGCGCGGCTGTAACTTCTTCGCTGTTGCCTTTTTGAGCTTCTAAATTGCGAACGTGATGCTCTAATGCCTCACGCACGACAGCCAAAGACGCCATCAAGTAGCGCTGATTAGCTTCTTGCCAGTTGTTAGTCGCTGTTGTGTTCATAAGGAGCCGGATTAGGGATTAGGCAGAGTAGGAGTGGGGAAGTGCGGGACTCCGGACTCCGGACTCCCTTAGTTGTTGCTTACAACTTTCGGCAGAGTATCCAGCGTAATTCTATTGGTGGTTGCCCATCTTCTAAAGGGAATACATTGCGGCCAGTCACCCAATTAGCAAACCAACTTACTGGAGGCCATGCTTCTGCTGGTAGGCGATCGCGCTCGTACTCATATACTGATTCATCTGATATTAGTTCTAGCGGAAGTCCATCCATTGCTGTTGATAACTCTGGCTGCGTAAAGATTGAGCAAATCATCACTTGACTCACTTCTCTGGCTACCACATCTGGCTCATATCCATCTACTGCTAAGAAAATGTTAAAGAGCAACAAACCTCCAGAGCTAACCAAATCGCATATTTTTTCAAGCAACGTTCGTAGTTGCTCAACACTACGAAGATCCGATATTACCTCGACGACGAGCGCCAGCCTGTACTTATCCTTTTGCATTGCCACTTCTGGATCGAGTACATCACCTTCGATAACTGTCACGGGCAATTTCTCTGCTTCCGCTGCTTCCCTTATTTGCGAAGCAAACACGGGAGTTACTTCTAATGCATCAACTGGATAACCCAATCTTGCTAAGGGAATTGTATTGCGACCCGTTCCAGCTCCCACATCCAAAATTGGTGACTTTTCTGGCTCATCCAAACTGGAGGCGATCGCCATTACCTTAGCGTCTGGGTTAGCGCCAAATAGGGGAGGTTCTCTGGTTTCAACCCACTTTGAGTATTCATCTGCAATTGATTTAACTCTTGTCCCAATGGTGCAAGCTACTCCAAATGTTGATTTTTCAGATGGCTCGTATCGAAACACTACCTCAGAATAACGTTCTGCTCGAAAGCCGTCTTCTAGATGTTGCGCCAGGAGCTTACTCAAGCCCTCTTGTACTTCTACAGGCATGGGTCTGCCCAGTAATAAAAACAAATTTTCTAGCCAGCGCATATAATGTTCTAGCATAGATGGTATGCAAGGCATCACCACCTCTCCCTTGGCAGCCATTCTAGAATTCACGCTATGAATTAGTGATTTATGGAGCATATCGGGGTCAGCTATTACTGACTTTTGATCGCTCTGATGTGGGCTATTTTCAGAAGTCATACTTAACTATTAATTGGTAATTGCTCGGGAGGTTTCAGTTATCACAAACTTATGACAACTAACTTGAAAATCGTGAATTACAACTAACTATTTTAATCTTTTAAATTGCAATCATAACTTTCAATTTTTCTTAATCAGTTATTGATAATTTAGGAAATTGATACCTTCGGGCCAAGATACCAATTAAAGGTACGGCTGTTGGGGTTAGTATCGACATTCAGCATACTTTCGGCACCATCAATCTGTAAGCGCACTAAATAAGAGCCTGCTTTCACGTCTTTAATAGCGATCGCGATCGCGTTACTATCACTTGTGCGCGATGGAGCTACAAAGCTATAAGCTGCGGGACTCTCGATAGACCATTCGTTCAACAACAAAATTACCCGTTGCGTCATGCCAATGGGCACATCTATAGAAATTGTCAAATCTGCCGATCTCAGTTCTTCACCGCTGCCTTCCATATTAGAAACTTCAATTTCTTTAATAGTAGGGCGCAACACGAAAGCAGCTACATTTGATTCAATCAATTGATACGTTGCAGCCATTGCATCTATGCGTCTTGCTGCTGTATTATCCACCTGATGAATTACCTGTAGGCTTTGCACGCCAGCCCGCAGGGAATCAACAGGAAGCGATGAAAGTTCCAAACGTATCTGTGTTTCCCCTACTTCCTGCGGTATTGTTTCAACCTCACCTAGCCTTACTTGAGTGACTCGACTCGACAACTGCTTGCCATAAATTAGCAAAGTGCTGTCAGCCAAAATAGGTTCCAATTTTCCAGCCTGCGAAACAATGCTTTCAATAACAGGTTGCAACGAAAAAGGTCTTGCACCGATATGGCGATCGCGTACTGGCAAAGCCCTTGGGATGATATCTTCACCCTCTATCAATACAGCTGTTGCTTGGTAGGCTATCGATAGACTGTATGCTGTCTGAAAAAATACAGACCAAATTTTAGAAAGATCTTCTAGAGAAAGGTCTAAAAGTACAACTTTAACTAATTCAACTTGCTGGGCAAGGTTAGAACCAGCTAAGAATGGGAAGGTATCATCTCCTATCGTGTCACTAATCATCTGTTGAGTCAGAATTTTTTTATCTTGGAGGGCGCTTATGACGCTACCCAAAAGACGCTGCGGTTCCAACTCTCCCTCATTACCATGAAAGCTCAATAGGTAGTACAGATCTATACCCAATCGCGGCTTCACCATTTCTCCTTTACCACGACGAACCGACATCTCCGAGGTGCTGCGCCATGCATGATTGTGCTTGATATCGTATAAATACACGTTCACGCCAGGCTCTGGCATACCGCTAGCCATCTCGCTTGGTCGATTAGTTGTTGCTCTCGCGCCATCTACATCAATTTGTATGGCAGCTTGCAAAATTCTTTGTAGAGCAGCAGTTACAGTGGCAATAGCTAAGTGATTACTCATCAGGGATTGGGGAAGAAAAACTGGTAATTGGCAACTGTGAATCCACAGCTAGGAACTAGCAATTTACTTTTTGGCAATTTTAAAATTAGCAACAACTGATAATTAAGCACAAACTAAACCAAGTTTTAAGGCTTTTACAATAGCCTGAGTACGACTGTTGACACCTAACTTTTCAAATATAGCTGTTAGATGAGCTTTGACTGTGGCTACTGTAACGTAAAGTTTTTTAGCAATTTCTTCGTTAGAAGCTCCCTGCACTAACCAGTGTAAAACTTCTTGTTCTCGACTGGTTAAATGAATTGCTTGACACGCTTGAAGTGAGTGCCCTGCATAAAAGTGAAACAATCGAAAGAAGTTGGTTGCTACTTCTGGTGATAGATATACCTGATCGTTAATTACCGTAGTTATGGCTTCGTAAAGTTGAGTCGCGATGCGGTCTTTAAAAACATAACCGCAAGCACCTGCTTGCATTGCGCGAAACACCCATTCGTCTTCGCGATGTGCAGACAAAACTAAGACTTTGCCTTTATAGGATAACTCTCCCAAGCGAAGTAGAGCATTAATTCCATCACTTTCTCCTAAACTCAAGTCCATCAGGATCAATGCTGGTTTTTGTTCCAACATTAGTTGTAAAGCTTGGTCGGCGTTAGCAGCTTCGCCTACAATATCAAATCGCAACGAGCCTTGTTGGTTGTAGAAGTTTAGCAGAGTTCGCAGTCCGCTGCGAAAACGCGGTTCATCATCTACTAGCAAAACGGAAATAAGCTGGGGAACGGTCATACTACATTGTATTTAAAATGTGTTTTCGGAAAAAACCTTGCTGGAAAATATGAATTATAAAAGCGGTTAAAGGTTGCGTGTAAGGTTAAAATCAACACTGACACCCACAATTTAACGTTTGATAGTTTACAAGTAATAATTCATATTTGATGCCGGGGTAGAGTAAAAGAAAATTGGGCACCGCCACTAGATAAATTTTGTACCCATAGAGTACCTTGATGCTCTAGGATAATTTTTTTTGCGATCGCTAGCCCTAATCCCGTACCTCCTGGACGACGAGAATAATAGGGGGTAAATGCTTGAGTGAGGTCTTCTTCAGAAAGTCCAGGACCGCGATCGCTTACTTCAACGATCAGTTCATCTTGAAATACTTGCCAGTGGCAGTTAATAAGCCCTGAGTCGGGACTAAAATGAATCGCATTGCTTAAGAGATTGTCAAACACCTGTTTCATTTGCCAAGGGTCTACAGCTGCGATCGCTGCCTGGGATGGATAGCTAATATGCAGTTGTTTTTTCTCTATCAAAGGTTGCAGCCCCTTAATAGTTTCGATCACTATTGTTCGTAGATCGTAAGGCACGAAGCGTAATTTTGATGCCAATCCGCAGTTGACGTATTGTGTCAAATTTGTACTAAGCTCATTTACAGTTTCGCGTATTATACTAGCCTGATCTTGCAAAGAACCTGCTGGCAAAGATAAACATAAATTCTCTGCGTAAAGAGCAATAAGAGCCAAGGGATTGCGTAGTTGATGTTCTGCCTTATGCATTACTTGTTCGAGTAACTTCACTTCTGCCCGCTGACGGCAACACTCCTTATATACAGTCATATAGTTACTTACAAGTTGTGTTCGTTGCTCTACACGCTCTTGCTCAAAATCAGACAGGGGTTTTTGGGTATATAACAGCAGATACTCAGGGTTAAGACCACTATGCCCTATTGGGCATATGTAGGCATAATCGCTTCCTTCTATAGGTACTTCGCTCAACTTTAAAGCTGGTAGGGAATTTACCCACCACGCCTCTGAGTGTAAGTAAGATAGAGCAGAAAGAGGAAAATAATGCTCATGGCAATACTTAGCCACTGTTTGCCTTTTTCCTCTATCGGGTTCGTAGTAAGCAATCCAGATTGCCAAAACAGGCAATTGTGCTGCTAACTGCTCTACTTGGAGCTGACATACATTTTTAATGTCCAGTACCTCAACAGTAACTGGGGAAACTGTAGTGGTGGCTAAAGGTGGATGCACCCCTAACGCTGATTCTTGCATCGCAACCTTCATAAGTTTTTTCCTGCTCTACGAGATAATTCAGCAATAGTAATTAGGTTATAAACCTATAGCCAGTCATACCTGAGAAGCATGACAAACTTCCGAGAGTACGCTCGCACTGCCTAGCTTAGTAGTGGATTCAGGCGATCGCATCAGTAATCACACAATTTTTAAAGTTTCGACCAAAGTCTAATAACCACGCGGGTTTTGTATCCCTAATCTAGACGTAGACCGTCTACCGACGCACTTTTTCTTATGATCCCTGCTGTTGCCCAGACGTTGGCAGAAATTCTGGCTGGTGGGACTGCTCTAATCAGTACAGAACAAATTGATTTCAACCACCCTGGCGTGCGGCAGGATATAAGGCCATCCCTGAACCTCTTTTGCTACAACATACAGCAAAACGAGCGGGTGCAGATGGGGCAGGGGCAAATAGAAGACCGAGACAGCCAATGCAATTTGCATCTGGCGACGGCACACCGCCCAACTGTGTGGTTTGACGTGTCATTCCTGGTAAGTGCTTGGGATCGTACAGCATTGGGAGAACAGCGTCTGCTCTCAGAGGCATTAACCCTCTTATTGAGTTACCAGATTCTGCCAGAGGAGTTGCTGGCTCCTGCGCTCAGAGGTTATGGCAATTTGTCAATAACCGTTTCGGCGTTTGGCACGATCGATGCAGCAATACTTTGGAACGCCTTGGGCGTGCCATTGCGCCCAGCTTTGTATGTGACGGTTACGATACCATTTAACACCCGCAGCGCTCCCAACACCCCATGCGATCGCATTGTGGCAAAACCAAATCAACCATCCTATGTGGGAAACAGTAGTTATACCTCTGGGGCAATCGTTGCTGGGATCGTTAAGAGTGCAGCCACAACGCAGCCCCTGGCTGCTACTGAAGTGGAAATTGTCGGAACTAAAAAAGTCACAACCAGCAATCAGGAGGGATTATTTTTTTTTTACAGCCTGCCCTTGGGCGATTACTTGCTAGAGCTACGTTGCCCTGGCTATACCTCGCAGCGGTGTAAGGTTATCGTCGCTTTGGAGAGCGAGACTTTTAGATATGCCTTCAAGGAAATTGAACTAACCCCAGAACAATTAGGGGCAATAGGTGAGCTAGCCAGCTAGCTATAGAAAAAGCTCAATACTCACAAACCAACGCGGAATGCAGGAAAGTTATTTATGGCCAGATTAGATTATTTTGCTCCTGGTATTTACATCGAAGAAGTCGAGCGCGGTAGCCGCCCGATCGAGGGCGTGAGTACTAGCGTAGCTGGATTTGTGGGCTTTACCGAGGATGTGCGCGGTGGGGCTGAATTGTTCAAGCCGATGTTAATTACTAACTGGACTCAATACCTGGAATACTTTTCAAAACCAGGCTCGGATGGGTTCACAGACTTCAATGCCTACTTACCTTTTGCAGTCAGCGGCTGGTTTATCAACGGCGGCGGGCGCTGTTGGGTTGCTAGCATTGGCACTAAACTGCCTGGTACACAGCCACCACCCCCCGAAGAATCTGCCCTCAAAATTACAAGCAGAGCCAAACGTCCTTCCTTGATGTTTAACATCAAGCCTGAAGAAGCTACGAATGGAAGAGTCCTAGTTGCAGTTCAGGAAAGCGAGCCTCTTACCCCACCAGAAGGCTCGGAGGAAGAACCACCCATCAATACAGGCGAATACTTCTCAGTAATCATTCGTCGGGATGAGGAGCAACTCGAAAGGTACGACCACCTCTCAATGAATCCAGAAGTCGATCCTCAAGTGGCAACCTATGTTGTCACTGCTCTCCAGGATTCGCCTTTTGTGACCGTAACCGATATGGCTCAAGCTGGAGGCTCGTTAGCCAATCGACCTGGCAATGGTATCTATGAGGTGAGTGCCCCCCCGTACATTTCTCCCCCAGAACGCTTCACAAGAGATTTGCAAGGGGTACGCGACGACCGCACTGGCGTACAAGGGATTGGCGAAATTGACGAAATTACCATGATGGCTTGTCCAGATCTGATGCGGGCCTACGAAGCGGGACTGCTGGATATGGATCAAGTACATGGTGTCATGGAAATGATGATCAGCAGCGTCGAAAACGCCACGCCCAACCCACCAAACCGCATGGTCGTTATCGATCCGCCGCCCAACCAAGTAAAGCCCCAGCAGGTGGCTCAGTGGTTGAATGCTTTCAATCGCCGTTCTATGTACGCGGCTTTATACTACCCCTGGATCAAAGTTGCTAACCCTCGTAACGGTGGCAGACCAATTGCGGTTCCCCCCTGCGGTCACATGATGGGAGTTTGGGCGCGTACCGATGAGACACGAGGAGTTTTTAAAGCACCTGCTAATGACATTCCCAGAGGTGTGATAGGTCTAAATTACGATACAAACTTCCGCGAACAAGAGTTACTGAACCCTCTAGGCATCAACTGTATCCGCAGCTTCCCGAACCGAGGCATCCGTGTCTGGGGCGCTCGTACCTTAGTTGAACCCGATAATACTCCTTGGCGCTACATTCCTGTACGCCGTCTGATGAGCTACATTGAGAAATCGATTGAATTGGGTACTCAGTGGGTTGTATTCGAACCTAACGATGCAACTTTGTGGTATCGCGTAACGCGGACGGTGAGCAATTTCTTGGAGCGAATTTGGCGTGACGGTGCCTTGTTTGGAGGTACTCCGGATGAAGCGTTTTATGTCAAATGCGATGAATCAATAAACACCCCTGAGACGATCATGCTGGGTCGCCTATATATCGAAGTTGGGGTTTCTCCAGTTCGTCCGGCGGAATTTGTTATCTTCCGCATCGGTCAGTGGAGTCCTAGCGATAGCTAAGTAGGTTGTTAAAATACGTGTAAAATCCACTAGCATCAGAATTCAAAAGCCAGAATAATAGTAGGTCAAAACAAGCTATACAATTTATTCTGGCTCTACAGCTCCCGGTTCTGGATTCTGGCCTAAATGTTAGGTGGATTTGACGCCTACTTGCCGTATACCCGAACAAAAAACAGTATTTACACTTTACAAGGAGTTAAGTCATGGCAGATAAGACTGAGTTTCTCACTACTAGCAGCTTTTGGTTTGAGTGCCCAAAACTGGATGGCAAAAGGGCTATATCTGAAATTTCCGGTCTGAGTATAACGGTAAAAGCTGCTGCTGGCCAAGAAACAGTTGCAGTTATGACAAAGGGAGCTTCGATGCGTCAAGCCAAGCCTACGGGTCCAGCAACTTATGAGGAAATAACAGTCAAGGTTGTCGCTACTGGGCAAGACGATCTCTACCAATGGTTCATAAAAACCAATCCTCCCAACCAAGGAGAAAAATCTGAATGGGACATGAAAGGTATAAACGCTACAGTGAAAAGCTACAATGCTGCTAATGAAGAAACCGCCATTTGGGAAATTGAGGCCTGCTATCCAACCAAGTACGGCGGACCATCTTTCAAGGCAGGCGATGGGGGTCTAGCTTATGAAGAATTTAAACTTACCCACAATCGAGTACGACGGACCAAATAGGTATTTATCTTGGATTTTTCTAGGATGAAGCTGCCAGAAGTTGTTACATCTTTAGGGATGGGTGAACTTGGGATATAAGTTTCTAGGGCGAGAAACTTATATCCCAAGTTCACTGGCACATCACTCATCCTAGAAAAACTGACAGCTAGCATTAGTCTCTCTCTACCGGAGTGTTCAGCAATGTCCGATGGAATTCCCTCTTTCCCTGAAATACTTGTAGCTACTCGTTTCGATATAACACTGCATCTAGCTGGCAGCCAAAACCCGGTAGATGCTGCTTTTCAGGAATTCCAGGGTTTTAAACGAACCCAAAAGCCAATAGAGTTCTACGAGGTAACCCCCCAGAAATGGGGTCAAGCTAATCATGGCCAGATTATCCAGACTAAAATTCCCGGTAATGTCGAGAGCAGTAATCTGATTCTAAAAAGGGGCATGACTAAATCCGTTACCCTCTGGAATTGGTTTAAGGATGTTGAGGAAGGAAAGTGGGGTGCAAAACGTAAAGATGGAATTTTGACTATCTATGACCTACAAAACAATGGGATAGTAAAATTTGAATTTCAGAGGGCATGGCCAATTAGTTATAAAATTGGCGACGTTGGTATGAATAAGGCTGAAACAGAAATTGAAGAACTGGAACTAGCCGTTGAATCATTTATAAGAACTGCGTAAAGTGGGCAAAAGCCTGATGGACCTAATTTTCAGTGCAGCGTAGTGCAGTTCATATGCGGCAATAGACGGTTTCACTACTTTTAGTTACTTGCCATACTAATCATAATAATATAGGAATACCCTGGGTTTTATGCGGATGAAGTAGTATACGATGTTGCAAACTGAGTTTGAATTTACCTTACCCAAAGGCTATCTCGATAGCGATGGCAACCTCCACCGCAAAGGAGTCATGCGTTTATCGAGGGCGATGGATGAGATTGTGCCCATGCGTGACCCCCGTGTAAAATCCAATCCTGCCTACGCTACGGTAATTATCTTGTCGCGTGTAATTACTCGATTGGGTGCTTTGGAAGAAGTAAGCCCTGCAATTGTTGAAGGATTCTTCGCTTGCGATCTCAATTATCTCCAGCAGTTCTATCGCCACATTAATGAACTGGAGCAGCAAAATATAGAAGTAATAGAAGCGGCACCAGCTTCATCAGAACCTTTACAAACTAGCTGATTGTTTATTGCTTATAGCCGCTTACTCTTCAGATATATAATTCTAAGTTCTAAGCGAAGCTAAGGAACTGGCAGTAAAGTAAACAATCTTGAACCAACTTTGTCTAAGTTATATTTTTGACTGCTAATTTGTCATAGCATTTTCTTTAAATATGAATCGCGAACGAATAGCTACTAACAACTAGCCATGAACACAGAATTTGACTTTATCCTTCCTAGCGGCTTCGTAGATGCCTCTGGGGAAGTTCATCGCCAAGGAGTAATGCGGTTGGCAACTGCAAGAGATGAAATGTACGTCCAGAAAGACCGCCGCGTTAAAGATACTCCAGGTTATGAAGTTTTAGTGATGTTATCGCGGGTGATTACTCGTTTGGGTAGTTTATCGACAGTAAATCCCGATTTATTGGAGGGTTTATTCACGCGGGATTTAGCCTATTTGAGGGAGTTCTACAATCGGATTAACCAGCAAGGAGATGCTTATATTCCCGTTGAGTGTCCGCAATGCAGCAGTCGCTTTCAAGTGGAGCTTTCTCTATCGGGGGAATACTAAGCTACCCCTCGGAACAACTGAACGAGGAGGTAGCTTACATTGCTTTTCACTTCCACTGGTCTTTAGAAGATATTTTGAATCTAGAACATCCCGATCGGCGGCGTTGGGTTGGGGAAATAGGTAAGATTAATCAACAAGCACAAGATTTGTAAGGATGGCTGGTTGTGGGTTAAAGTCATAAGCAATTTCGACGTGCGATCGCTCCAGCAGTAAACTTTGCGGTGCTGGTAGCATTTCTCCCCGGAAGTCTAACAACTGCACGAGCAGCAGGTAGGCGATCGCGAGTATTATAGAAATTGATCCTGCAATAATTGCAACAATTTTTGATCCTTGCATCAGTTAGTTTCCAGCGTCTTGCTATTTCAATACATAAAAAAAATTATCAGTAGCGCTTGCCCTACCTACCTTTGCATCATACCGTTTTAGCCTACAATTTGACCCAACATCCAAAGCAATTACTATAAACCTAACTGAAGCGATACAAAAATCGGCAAAATAGGGAATTAATAAACTCAGGTGCAATATACAGCAAAACTCAGATGAGTGCTTTCACAGATAAGCCAGTACAACCCGCTACGCTTGACCGTCCGCCAGTGGTGCAGACTTATGAACTGACGAAGGTCTACCGCACTGGCTTCTTTATGAATAAACAAATCCCCTCTTTGAAAAACTGCACGCTGTCAGTCTTTGAGGGAGAGACTTTTGGTTTGTTGGGGCCAAATGGAGCAGGTAAAACCACGCTGTTGAAAACTCTGTTGGGCGTTGTACGTCCTACATCGGGGCGTGCTTCCCTCTTGGGACAACCTTTAGGCGATCGCGCTGTCAAGGAACGCATCGGTTATCTGCCGGAAAACGCCTATTTCTACGACTACCTCACAGGTTGGGAGTTCTTGCAGTACGTCGCCGGAATCTTCCAAATCCCTGCATCCGAGCAACGCAAGCGCATCCCCGCACTCTTAGACTTAGTTGGTTTAGCACAGTCAGCAGCACGTAAAAAGCAGTTACGCCAATACTCCAAAGGGATGCTACAACGAGTTGGCATGGCGCAAGCGCTGATCAACGATCCAGAAGTAGTATTTCTAGATGAGCCAATGTCTGGTCTTGACCCGTTGGGACGTTACCAGATGCGAGAAATTATTTTATCGCTCAAACAACAGGGTAAGACAATTTTCTTCAACAGCCACATCTTGGCAGAAGTTGAAAAAATATGCGATCGCATCGCCATCCTCGCGCGAGGCGAACTGATTTGCGTGGGTTCCCTCAAAGAACTACTCGGCACAACTGACGCTTACAAAGTCAAAGGTAAAGGCGGCAACTTAGACGTACTCCAACAGTGGGTATCGAATATCAGCTTTGAGGATGACTGTTGGTACGGTCAACTAAAAGGCGAACCGCAAGATTTTATAGCTACCACCCGTCTCATGGGCGCGAAGCTAATTTCCATGACTTTAGCCCGTCCCTCCTTAGAAGAATTCTTCATTCAGCAACTCCAAGAGCGGGGCATTACTTCCAGCACTTAAACAGCAGATCAAACCAAATTTGGATTTTAGATTTTGCCCCATTGGAGTTTGGGGGCGGGAGCATTTTCAATTGGTTACTGAATGTAAAAATGTTGCATACAGCGCCTTTATATGCATCTTCAGCCCAAAAATATCTAGCTTCACACCCATCAAAATGGGTATCAATCCTTTGCAAGATGCCCTCAAAATAGTGACCCGTGTATTTTTAACAGGATACTTATTTAAAAATCAGGCAAATTCATGGCTGACATCGTAGATACTGCCGCCGACGCAGGATCTTTCAAAACCCTAGTGACTGTGATTGAGGCTGCTGGTCTGTTAGACATTCTCAGGAGTCCTGGCCCTTACACCGTCTTCGCACCCACCGATGATGCTTTTGCCAAGATTCCAACTAACACTATTGCCTCTTGGCTTGAAGACATCCCCAAACTCAAGAAGATTCTCACCTATCACGTCCTGTTTGGTGATGTAAGAACCGATAACTTGGTAGAGCTAAATTCTGCCGAAACTGTTGAGGGTGGAATTGTCGGAATTGAGCATACTGCTGATGGCTTCAAAGTCAATGACGCAAATGTTCTGAAGACAGATATCCTTACCGACAATGGGGTTATCCACGTTATTGATGGCGTATTAATTCCCGCTTTGGTGTCACAATAAGCGCTCAAATTATCTAAGGCGACTTCCTAACCGCATAGAAATGACCCAAAAGCAATCTTTTGGGTCATTTTTATAGCATATCTAAACTGAAGGCGAGATCCCCGACTTCTCTAAGAAGTCGGGGTTCACTCGATTCAACTGAGGATGCACCCACTGCGAGGGGGCAAATGCAATGTGAGAATGTTCGATTCTTCGTCGCTGCTCCACGATGCTTCGCCGCTGCCATACAAGAAGTTGTTGGGCTGAGACTTTAGCTCCTGTGCCTTAACGGTAACGCGCTCTGCGGGTGCAGTTCCAACGTTAACAGCGATAATCACTTCCTCTGCGTCCAGAGTTCTAGCGAAGACATACACTCCTGCATCAGCGAAAAGAACTTTGTAGTCACCTGTACGCAGCGCAGGGTATTTGTGGCGAATGGCAATAAGTTTGCGATGGTAATCTAGAACATCGCGCTCCCAGTGTGCTTCCATGGGAAAGCTCCGCCGCGAGTCTGGGTCGAGACGACCTGGTAAGCCAACTTCATCGCCGTAGTAGATGCTGGGCGCACCAGGAAAGGTTAATAGTAGGAGAGTTGCTAGTTCGACACTCTCCTTGTCACCTCCGGCAATAGACAGCAGCCGTGCAGTATCGTGACTGGCGAGTAAATTCAGCTGAGTTAATTGGATTTCCCAAGGGTATAGTTCCAATAAATACTGAATTTTTTCGCCATACTCCTTGGCAAACAGAGGGGGATAGGGATGGTAAGAGCGATCTTCCACTTGGGCTATATCAACGCGATCGCCTGCTGTAAACGCGATCGTTGGCGCGGTAAATAGATAGTTCATCACGCCATCAAATTGAGTACCATCAAGCCATTGGCGAGAATCGCCCCAAACTTCTCCCACAATGTAAGCTTCGGGGTTGATAGCTTTGACGCGATCGCGGAACTCTTGCCAGAAATCCTCAACCTTTATCTCAAACGGCACATCCAAGCGCCATCCATCGATGCCGAACTTAATCCAATATTCGGCAATCTCCATAATGTACTCGCGGACTTCGGGATTTTCGTGGTTGAACACTGGTAGCGCCCGATTGCCATCCCAACCCTCATAGTTAGCGGGAAAATCACCGTTGTAGGCAGAAAGCGGCCAGCCTTCTATTTTGAACCAATCCACCCAAGGTGAATGGGGGCCATTTTCCAAAACATCATGGAAAAAGAAAAAGCCGCGACTAGAGTGGTTAAACACCCCATCCAGAACGACTTTGATGTTCCGTTGATGGGCAGCTTCTAGAAGTTCCTTAAAAGCTGAATTTCCCCCCAACAGCGGATCGACCTGGTAGTAGTCATGGGTGTGATAGCGGTGATTGCTAGCAGATTGAAAGATCGGTGTGAAATAAATTGCGTTTATTCCTAGATCTTGCAAATAGTCCAGTTGCTCGATTACACCCCACAAGTCTCCGCCCTTATACCCTTGGAGGGTAGGCATCTCATGCCAATCTTCCCAACGGAAATCCTTTAAGAGCCGCTTGTGAGGATGCTTGGTTCTGGCGAAGCGATCCGGAAAAATCTGGTAAAAAACAGCGTGTTTAACCCAATCTGGCGTTTGTATCTGCATAAATCACTCCCTTTTCCCAACCAAATTAGCGATCCCGACTGGTTTCGTGTTCTATCCTCTGGTAGAAAGTGAGTTGTAGCGAATGGCGATCGCACGAAATAAAAAAGCCATCAAGTAGCACGTTCGAGTGACACTCAAATGAGCTAGCTTTGTTGTGTTTCGCAAGAAAAAGCGACTGAAAAGAAGCTTTATGTAAAGGTTAAAACTAGAGAAGGGCAAAAACCTCGAAGTCGCAGAAAAATTTTGTGGAACTAAACAAAATTTTAATTATGCTGTTGAGCTTATTTAAAAATATCAATGTAAAGTCTACCTTACATTGGCCGCAAAATTAAAATTCTGCACTTCTATCTATCCGGATTTTCTAAATATGCGTTTGTAGCTAAGTAGAAGTAAACCAACATAGTAATAGTAGAGCGATCGCTACGGAGATGGAAGCATTTAGCTTACCTAACTTTCGCCTACACGCTCGAAAAATTGAAGACAGTGCTATTGAGGAATTAATCGTGGGAAAATTAGTTAAAGAACTAGATATTACTGATTGCAAAATTGGCACAAGCGCAGTCAACGGACTCAGCGAACAAATCATTGCCCAAATGAATCTCTTAGTCCCAAATGTCCTTGTTAGCTTTGAAGAGCTAGATGTAAAATTTAATGGCTCTGCTGTCTACGCATTTTTGCAACCCGCAGCTACAGAAGCGATCGAGCGTGCAATTAGCGATCGCGGCAAAACACTTTTGCTCAATTCAGCTTATCGAACAGTTGCCCAGCAGTACATTCTGCGCCGCCAATTTGAAGAAGGTTTATGTAACATTCCCGCAGCCGCGCTTCCAGGCTTGAGCAACCATGAAGGTGGGTTAGCTTTAGACATCGAAGATGCTGATGGTTGGGAACCATTTCTAGAAAAGTATGGATGGAATCGTCTGGGTCGGGACTTCGACCCCGCGCATTACGATTTTGTAGCAGCAGGGAGGAAAGATTTGGGCAGCATTGGTGTAAAAGCTTTTCAGCGCCTGTGGAACAAAAACAATCCTAACGATCCCATCGCCGAAGACGGCGACTTTGGCCCTGCAACTAGAACTCGGCTGGAAAACTCTCCTGTAGATGGCTTTGAAAAAGCAGATTCTCCCCAAAAGCTGAAGAATAGCTCTCCTGAAGACAGCTTTGAAAAAGCTAATTTCTCCCGAGTGTTGCGGTTAACTAACCCCTACATGGAAGGTGATGACGTTAAAGAACTTCAAAAGGCATTAGGCATTCAAGCTGACGGCGTGTTCGGGCGAAATACCCAGCAGGCTGTCAAAAATTTCCAAAACAAGGCAGGTTTGGCTGTAGATGGTGTTGTTGGGCCAGCAACCCGTAAGGCATTGGGACTGGATGAAGATGAGAAACCACAAATTCCTGCGCGGGTCGGCTTCAAAGATATTCCGCTAAATCTTCAAACACAAAACATATTCACTTTAGGCGGTCAAGCCGATGGTTATGATGACGGCGATGAACTTATACTCATAGTCGATAAAAAGTATCAAATCGCACGTCCGCAGGTTAAGGGAGAAAAATGGCAGGCTCCTGTATTGTTTAATCAAGCTGGAAAGCGACTTGTGGAAATAAAAGGTTCTGAGCAAGACCGCGCCCAAACTGTATTAGATATAAAAGCAGGAAATCTAGACTTTCCCCTACTGCCTCGCAGTGTTTGGACTGATGAACCCACACCTTCACAGGTTGTGGCGTTAACGCCTAAACGGATTACTATCCACCACACGGAAATTAAGAATTTATCTAGCAGTGCTTTTCAGTCTCAAGAGATTCAACGGCTGCGCGATATTCGGGATTTTCATATACGAAACAACAAATGGGACGACATTGGCTACCATTTCGTAATTATGCCCAGCGGTAGAGTTTACGAAGCTCGTTCGGAAGGCAAGCGGGGGGCGCACGATTTCGTCAATGACGGTTTGGGTATTGCTTTTGATGGTTCTTTCTCTACTAGAAAGATAACAGACGCGCAGTTTAAGTCGGCTGTGGCTTTGTGTACGATGCTTTGCGAACGTTATGGAATTGACGATCCTGTAACGCCTGTACCTACGCCAACACATGATTTTGGCACAAAAGATTTACCCCGCATCTGCTGTCATCGCGATCGCGTTCAAACTTCTTGTCCTGGTTCACAAGGGGGCACAACAGTCCGCTTGGCGGAGATCCGTCAGGCTGTTAAGGCGCGGCTGGCATAAGTTCTAGATTTGCTTCTCGCATTCCCTGGCAAAGTCAGGGAATGCCTTAGAGCGTAGTAGCTAGCCGATGACATTACCTGCTTAACTTCTAAACATTATAAAAAACCTACGATAAGCAGGATTTTAGCTATTTATTTAAGCGATCGCTCAGTTAAAGATTGTTCAATGTGGCAGAAGCGATCGCATTATTTACATAAATTTTCCTTAAACTCGCTAAGATAGGCGCGAACTTACAGCAAAATTAGATTGTCTAGTTGTTGTGTTAACATCCTCGCTCATCATTCCCCTCAACCTCGTAAACGAAATTTGGAAAACGCTAGCAACTATGCTTTTTGGTGCTTATACACCCCTCCCTTTATTTGCTAATCAGGCAGCAACTTATTTATATTCGTATCGCTAACTTGCTTAACTTAGAAATTATTAGAAACAGCGATCGCACTTCTACATATAAATACTGTGGTATGGCCTTCACAGCCTAATCGTTATCAGCGATAATACTCAAATAAGGGAAATGAAACTTGCGATCGCCCATCTAAACCAAAGTAACGGGCTCGTCACAGCATCGCTTCCCTATACTCCCAAGTCTTTGCCAAACGCTCTCTAGGCCAGCATTGGCCAAGCTACAGATTATAATTTCTTTACTTATCTCCTCATAATTTGACACGAGATTACTACTTATTTGATAATTAGCTCGTATGGTAGATAGATTAATGTATTGAAGACGACTAAACTAGAACGGTCAGATGATAAGGTTGGCCTTTATGTTGTCCTGTCACCAGCCCTTTGTACGTGTTCTTGTTGTTGACGATCATGAATTAACTAGGTTTAGCCTCAGCTTAGCCTTACAAAGCCAGAGTAATATCGAGCTTGTTGGTCTGGCTAGTAATGGAAAAGAGGCAATAGAAATGGTCGAGCGTTACCACCCCGACGTGATTATTCTCGACCTGCAAATGCCTGTGCTGGACGGCTTGAGCGCATCCATTCAGATAAAAAGCATTTATCCTAACACTAAGATCATTGCCTACTCGTCTGTAGAAGATCCCCAGAGTGAGGTTATGGCTCAAATGGCGCGGATTGATGTTTTTTGTAAGAAAGATACCGCTACTCCCGAACTGATTGCTCTAGTAAAGGAACTGGGTCAGCGTGCGGCTAGTGCTTAAGGGGTGGGTAGAACAGTTGTCTGTGCAGTATAGCTTAATGCAACGCGGCACAGGCGACAGTTCACCTATTAGAATTAGGTAGTGCAATTACTTAAAGTTCGGCAAGTCATAGCAGCCAACAAGCGCTATAGTAAGGGTGCAAAGGCGGGGTTAGCTAAAATTGCTTTTAAGGTGGAATTATACTCCTGAAAAGCTGCGCGATCGCCTTTTTATTTCAACTTTAAAAAATCTTTATTTAATCTTTATTCAAGCTTTATTGCAATTAAGTATTTTCGGGGTAGGCAAATCCTAGCTAGAGAAGGAAAATTTATATATAGGATCGCTTATTGCATCCTGCTCTACTAAAAAGTTGATTAAATAGCCAGCGCATTGGCAGTATTATCCCATCAGGCTCCCTTAGATATTGCTCTAATGGGAGGGTCATCTTCATCAATACACGAAAATACTGATATCTAAAGTTTTCAGAGTGTATTGAAATTTGTGCCGTCATCTAGAATTTTTTAGTCACGCGCCGGATGTAGCAGAGTAGCTAAACCGGGAACAGGGATTAGGGTGCAGAGGTCTAGGCAAGTATAAACTATAAATGCGATCGCCTAACTTCGCCCTCGTATCAGTTCCTGTAATGACAAAATCTTTGCTCCTTGCCATAGGTTAGCAAATTAGTTAAATGTCAGAATACCACGTTTGCCCCCGGCGGGTCGAAGTTCTTACCATTTAGGTAAATTAGGCGTTCTCAGCTCTTACACCATTTACTGGTTGCGACAGACAACATACTCAGACCACAAGGCAATCATTATCTTGTGGAACTGTACTTGTGCCTGTCATTAGCTAGTGGAATATTTGAGCCTACCGCTTTTATACCCGAGTATCAGCATTCTACAAGCGCATCAACAAACTCCAGGGAAAAAAATTTTATAAGATTTCCGGAGCCTCAAACCATTAGTGTGCAACTGCTAACAAGTACATTTTCACTTGACAGCACCCCCTTTGCGAGGCTTGGTATGCAAGAAATTACCCCATCTGGCTCTCTCCCACCGACTATAGGTGAAAAAACTAGCCAGCCCCGTCTAATTATCCAGGCTTTAATATTTACGGGCATATTGTACTTGACCGCTGGGCTGACGCTGCCAAATACCAAAATTGGTATTTCCAAGCCTAGCCAGACTAATGCCATTTTATTGACATCGGTTCAAAATGCTGTTTTGCAGGACGTGTCGGCTCATTCGGGGTTGCCAAAGTCTGCGCTACGGATCGTTGAAACCCAACAACATACCTGGCAAAATGACTGCTTGGGGGTCAATAAATTTGGTGTTCTGTGCGCTAACACCACAGTTCCTGGCTGGCAAGTAACAATAGTGAGCGAACGGCAACGCTGGATATATCGCACGAATGCATCTGGGTCTGTAGTTAAGCTTGCCGCTGTCACTATTTCAGATAGTAAAGCACAGCTTACCAGCAATGCTAATTGATTAATTATTAATGGCTAATGGCTAATGGATAATTGTTAATTAATCTAAAACAATTAACCATTAGCCATCAAAAAATATCAGCCTAACTTAATGGCTTCCACCCATTTAATACATTCGGTCGCGCCACAACGTTAGAAAACAGCGATTTAAGCGCAGACTGCCTTTTGGCGGGCGCATCTGGAGCCATATTCCACAAACTTTCATAGAAGAAGAACGACATCCCAGCTAATCCTTGCTTGCGAGCAGCTTGTACTTGATCTTGAAGCTGGGCAATCCCAACCGGGTGAGGTTTTACTCCACTTAGAATTCCAACTGCAACTGGAATGTGAGCTTTTGCCGCCTTGACTTCGGGGCGATTTAACTCTTCAGTAAAGCGGTTGAGATCGTCTCGATAAACCTGCACGATCAATTCCTCAATTAACCCCTGACGTTCCCAACTCTGCCAGTCTGCTAAAGAGTGGGTGTAAGAGAACTCTTGAGGATTAGGAGACACAGCTACTAAAACGTTTTGTTTACGAGCTTTGACAGCTGCGAACATCCGCTTCATAACAGCAGTTACTTTGTCAGCCCGCCACCTAGTCCATGCGGGATCTTTGGGGTCTTTAGGAGGAGCTTTGCCCTGGTTTTCTTGCTTGTATAGCTGAACGGTGAAATCGTCGTAGCCAAACTCAAAAGGAAAGCCAAAATGGTCGTCAAACTGAATGCCATCAACATCGTATTTGCTGACAATTTCGACAACTAAATCTTCGATGAACTGCTGGACATCTGGACGAAATGGATTCAGCCAAACTCGCTGGTGCGGCCCTTCCATCCAGATTTTGGAGCGATCGCTCTTTGCGAGCAACCAATCGGGGTGACGCTTGGCTAAGTCTGAATCTGCTGGTGCCATAAAGCCGAACTCGAACCAGGGAATAACGGCCATGCCTTTTTGATGTCCCTGGTCTACAATTTCTTTGAGTATGTCTCGCCCTTTCAGTCCGGGTTCGGGATCGAGCGATCGCCCGATGACATTTTTTGCGACATCGCTGGGATAAAGTGTATATCCCCAATTCCAAACAGTGGGATAGAGAGTGTTGAAGTTTAGTTCTTTGAGGCGTTGTATGGCATTGCTAAGGCGCGTTTTTTCAAACAGCACGTTGCTATCTATATTAGTCAGCCACACACCCCGCAACTCAGCAGTTGGAGGCGGCGTAGTTGTTCCACCTGCGACATACTGCTGTAAAGAAGCGATCGCGCTTTTATCTACAACACCAGCTTGACATAAAAAAGCCGCCACATCAGCGCGGGTAGCTAGTTGGTTGGGATTGAGCGATCGCGCGTTAGGGTAATTTACCACAAGACCTTTTTCAGTTGCTCCGGCGATCGCTTCTCGCGCATAGCTAGGGATCGTCGTGGCATCGGCAAAACCTGCATTCAAAGTATCAGCTACAGATTTAGCGGGAGAATATTTCAACCCACTCGCCAAAGATACCAAGGCTTGCACGCGGGGAATCTTCTGGTTTGGTTGGAAGGCGCTAGCGGGGTAGCCAGAGAGAAATCCTGTTTTATAGGCTTGCGCGATCGCATCTTTAGCCCAATACTTAGCTGGAACATCGGCAAATGAAATTCCTTTGCGTACTTCAGCCGCATTAGGGAACGCGCTGCCAATCATCGCCGCAAATTCAGCCCTTGTCACAGGGGAGCCTGGTTTAAAACTACCATCAGGATAGCCGCTAATAATCTTTTTTTGGGCTAGCTGTTCGATACACCCTTGTGCCCAATGCCCTTGCACATCAGACAATTTGCCCTGCGCTGAAGTGGGAAACGTTATGAACGTAACGCTAAAGCTAAGGGCAATTAGAAAAGCAAACCAAGCTTGACGCCCTCTAGCGCGGCTAAATGAGACTAGCCCATCTGCACAGGTCGTAAAAAAATTGTGTACAAATTGCTTCATAAGACTGGATATAGCTATGACACACTTAACGCAAGTATCTTATAGCCATCAGCAATGACTTGGATATAGTAGGCACAATTTGCTTCAAGGTTTGTCAAGCCGCCTATGTGGCTGCGATCTCATCTTCCCATCATGCTGCAAGACCCCTACTCATAAATCGAGACATTCGCCAGTCTCGCGGGCGCTTAAGAAACTTTTAACATCCAACCTGGGAACGCATCCCTTTGGTTATTCGTCAGTTCTTTTAATTTTTTCACAATCAGCGCTTTTTTGCGGAAAAGACAAACGCGAGATTGTAGTCACTATTTACTTAGCGAGGCTGCATTGCCAGGAACTTAGCTAACTGACAAGCTTAACAGGCATCTAAATGATGGGGATCGCACTTTACATTACTTTTCATCAGCCTAAAAACAGATATTTTATCTTTTCTTATACTTTCACATCATCAAAAGTGCCCAAATAAATATATCAATATTAGGAAGTAAGCACAAACACACTTTTGTAAGAATGCTTATACAACGCCAAGTAGTACACACCATGACTGAATCATCTAGCTTAGAACAAATTGCTGCTTCCAATAAGCGATCGCTTAGAAGGCTCACAAGGGCTATTACGCTTTCTGAGGGGCAATTTGCGCTGATATTGGTTTCTTGCAATCGCACCGACTTGCGCGAACAAGTAATTAAACGGCTGCACAAACTTTCTTCGCTAGAAATCCAAGATATAGTCGTACCTCCCTCATCTCAGACCCTTTTTACAACCATTCTTAAAATGCTTGAAGGTAATCAACCAGAAGCCATAATGGTATGGGGTTTAGAGGCAGCCCAGAATATTGAGCAAGTGCTAACTTCTACCAATCTCGTGCGGGATGAATTTCGCAAAAGATTCCCGTTCCCCTTGGTGTTGTGGGTGAACGATGAGATTCTCAAAAAGCTAATTCGCTTGGCGCCAGACTTCAAAAGCTTTGCTGCAAGTGCCATCCGGTTTGAGGTGGGTAGCGAACAGGCAAGCAAAGTGCATAGCGCGATCGCTGTTTAAACCTTGTTTGATATAAAAAGCTTAAAATTCCCCTTTCAGGGTCTAATTTACCACCTGCCTTTTTTGGAATCTTGCTTTAATTTGTGTTTTTGTCCCAAATCTGCTAATAAATACCGACTTTTACCCAAACATAATATTGCACCAGTAAAGAACCGTTTTGCTTAACAAAACGGTTCTTTACTTTTTTTACTTTGCTAACCCTATTTCTATTCTCGTATCTATTTTTACCCCTAATTTATATAAAATCACCCAATCGGGCGAAGCCAAAAAAGTAATTTTTTAGAGCAACAATAACCCAAGCTCATAATAAATTGGTACGTTTAGTTGTGGAACTAAATACGATAATACTAGCGTCTATCTTTTCGTAAGTAGTTGTACAAGTGCGACAGTCGTTACACTTCCACAGTTTCAACTTGTACGCTCTCGGCTAGAAGTCCCAATCTTAGATATTTCCTGTCAAACAAATGATTGAAAATCGCTCCACAGCAGCCACAAAATCTCATCAGCGGGTGTTTGCCGCTCTAATTTTAACCAGCATCTTGTCCCTTGGTGCTGCCATGACACTGCTACAATCTGCCAGCGCTTCCCCAGTGGAACCTTCTCAAGATGCAGTCGGTTTAATGTTAAAACAGAAGCGCCCAGGCAATCCTAACAACTCTGGCGCTAACCGATTGCCTACTCAAGTCGCAAATGCGGTTCGCAAAGACTTGTCAAGCACAACTGGAATCGCCCCTGGAAAGCTCAAAATTACCGAATACAGCCGCCAAACCTGGTCCGATGGTTGCTTGGGACTTGGTAAAGCTCACGAAAGTTGTCTCGCAGCCCTAGTCCCTGGTTGGCGTGTTGTTTTGTCTGATGGTAGAAAAACTTGGGCTTATCGCACAGATAATCAAGCACGAGTTCTCAGGTTAGAAGAAAGTCAGCCCGATCCTGCTACATTGCCCAAATCTCTTGCAGATGCTGTTTTAAAAGATGCCATTAGGCGGACGGGTGCGCCAAGTTCTGAGTTACGAATCGTGAAAACGGAAAAGCGGAGTTGGCCTAATAGCTGCCTTGGCCTAAATGAACCTGGTGTTGGCTGTCTGTTGATGATGGTACCAGGTTGGGAAGTAACTGTAGAAGGCAGCCAACAACTATTAGTTTATCGCACTAAAGAATCCGGTTCCGCTGTCTTGTTAGATGAAGCAGCTAGCAAAATTACTAATAGTGCTAATTTGCGCGAATCTGTTTTAGCCGCTGTTTTGAAGCAGGCATCAGCGCAGTTAAACGTTCCCGCTTCATCGCTCAAGATCGTTGATGCTGAACAGAAAACCTGGCCGAATCCTTGCATGTTCAACTTTGGCAAGATTTGCACAAGAGAATACAACCCAATAGCTGGATGGCAGGTAACTGTAGCTAATAGCGCTCAACGTTTGGTTTATCGCACTGACAAATCTGCTTCTAAAGTAATGTTAGATAAAGAGGCTAGTCAGATAACCAATGCTCAGGCTCCAGAATCGGTTAGCAAAGCGGTTTTACAACAGGTATCAGAATTATCGGGAATGCCTATTTCTAGCCTTCGGATTGTTAAAGCCGAACAGAAGAAATGGCCCGATAAATGTTTGGGTATATCTTCTCCTCTAATACTCTGCGCCCCAGCTTCCAGCGAGGGGGTTCCTGGATGGCTGGTAACTGTGGAAGCTGGAAAAGAACGCTTTGTCTATCGCACTAATGCGGATGGTTCTGCGGGTGCGTTTGATGGTGTGGCGAGTTTGCCGGAGTCTGTTGCTAATGCTGTTTTGCGCGATGTTTCTAAGTTGTCCCGCATACCAATGTCTTCGCTTAGTATTATTCAGGCTCAAAGACAAACTTGGGATGGCTGTCTGGGTATCAGCAAACCTGGCGTTGCTTGTCCTGAAGTAGGAATTTCTGGCTGGGAAGTGGTTGTAAGCGACAACCAAAATACCTGGGTTTATCACACCGACAATAATTCTAAGGTTGCCCTAAATAAAGATGGTAGTAAAGCCCCGAATACTACTACTCTCAATCCGACAAAAATCCCTAGCAGCGAATTGCCCCCATCTTTGACGCAAGGTATGGTGTTTAGAGCGATCGCTAGCGGTGGAATTGCTGGTCGCACTTATGAAACAACCTTGATGAATGATGGGCTATTGATGCAGATTCGCGTTGGCGATGCTAACGACTCGGAACGGCGAGTTTTCCGCGTTTCACCTAAACAAGTGAAGCAGTTTGAACAGTTGCTAAAGCGGCAGAAATTCTCTCGCTTCAACCAGTTGCGTTATAGTCCCTCCAGCGGTGCTGCTGACTATATCAACATGATGATTAGTAGCCAAAATTCTACTACTGCTTATGCAGATATAGTTCAAAACCAGATACCTCAGCCGTTGCAGGAAGTCATTAAGGCCTGGAATGCTCTCTATGCTAGCCGCCAACCGCTATAGGGCGCGAGCGCTCCAATTATCCATCGGGCGTTAGCAAAGCGGCTCCGGAGGAGCATCGCTACTGAGTAAAATTTGGGAACACTAGATACAACAAGCTTTCTAGTAGTTTTCACCAAACAAAGGGGCGATCGCTCCGCCCTAAATTTTAATCTACGGTTTGTCTATCGGGATATGTTGCAATAACTAGGTAATTCTGCTAGACTCCTTTCATAAGTAGCATTCCTAAAGAACTATGAGTGTTCAGCCTGGACACCTTCACAATTCACTACACCTTTACAAGCCTAGTGGCAGTTGGCAACAGCAACAGCCAACTGAGGAGCCAACGTTCTATTACTTCGCCTATGGCTCTTGTATGTGTCCTGTAGATTTGAAGCGCACAATGGGCGAGAACACTCATAGTTATGTCGTTGGTTCGGCGACGCTGAAGGGGTATAGGTTGGGGTTTTATTGCCGTTCATCGCGTCGCAACTGCGGCGTGTTAGATGTGGTAAAAGATCCAACTGCAAGCGTGCAAGGAGTATTGTACAGATTGCCGATGCGATTAAGCGATCGCCTCGACGAACGTGAAGAAGTACACTTGGGCGGCTATCGCCACGAAATGGTAAACATTTCCTGCAACGGCCAGATGTATACTGGCGTTCGTACTTACGTTGTAGTCAACAAATTACCAGAAGAACTCGCACCAAATGACTGGTATTTTAACGTTGTACTGCGCGGTGCTTTAACCTGCGGGCTGCCAGAACAGTATTGCTGGCAGTTGTTCAATCATATGCATCGATTGCAGCAGCAAAAAGGGCAAACCGATACTTTGCGATCGGCTTAGAAGAGGTTTATCATTTGGCTCAATTGCGATCGCGATCGCTTAGAGGGCGCGATCGTGCCCTCACCTTTGCTGACTCTATGCCAAAATTAGCCTAAGTGTCTCGAAGTCATATGCGATGGTTTGGCATCAGGGGCAGCTGTTGTACGGCGGGCGGTATATTATCGAAAAGCAGCTAGCGGGACTTAAACTAAAATTTAGAATTAATAAAGGTATAATCGAGGTATGGCATAGATTTCACGTTGAAGGGCAAGCTATGAAACAGACAACTCCTGCCGCCATGCCTCCTTGC